>SHYW01000108.1 GCA_009692615.1 Deltaproteobacteria bacterium
CGACGCACACACTTGGCCTATATCGAACCAACTCCAACAAGGTGGGGTTCCGCTATGGCCAGGTTTCTAACTTACGACCTCAACCCAACGCACTACCCTGACATAATCGCGTTGCTGTTAACATGACATATTGACGTTGCCACGACATATTCGCAAATAACCCGAGTTCGAGCAAAAGACCATTTTACCGCGTAAGTCTATCACGTTCTGGCGAATACTTGTCAAACCAGTTCCGCCCTCCTGTTTTCGTGTAACGCCAGGTCTGAACGCCTCGAATATCACTTTCCGGTCTGGTTCATTTTCTAAAAAAGCGTATTTGGCCATGGAACAAAGGCTGCTCTTGACTCCGATTCCGCAATCTCCGATCGCAAGGCTTAACCAATTCATATTGGGAAACCACTGAATCGTTATGACCGCCCGTTGTTGGTTCGAATGCTCGACAAAATTAGCGACCAGCTCAGCAGTAATCTCACAAATCTCACTGACCGGCGCGTTCACGTGATTGTCAATCAAAAGGTCCTTCACTTCATCGGCAATATCCTCTGCGAGATAATCGACTTTTTCGATTTCCTTCATGTCATTCCAACAGGTTGATGAGATAGAACGAATCGCACTCTCCTGTTCGACAAAGTCCCGATTAAAATCGAAATGCTTATAAAACTGTTGCCTGGCCAAATAGGCTCTAACCTTAGCGTCTTTAGGCAATTTTACATTAAAAAACTTTCCAGCCGCATTGTAGTATCTAATAAAAAGCCCCAGATAAATTAGTCCAAACGGTTCGACAAAACTTATTTCTGACAGATCGATGACCGGTTTCAATTGCGTCAAATCGATTTGCCCACAATACCGGTCGATGGTTTGCCAGCTCAGCTTCATTCGTGAACCACTTTCGGCAGACTAAGTTTATTTGGATATCTCAGCTATCCGGCCGCACCTCACTCAACCACTCCTCATGCACATCGACCCAGATCGAATCTTGATCGTGGCAGGTCGAAAATTCGCTCAGATCGAACTTGACCGTGTAGAGAGGCTTATGAATACCGCGGTGATCTCTGACGTTTTCTAACACGCCGTGCACTAGGCCGACCACGCCACGTTTGCCGCGAATATATTTTGGCGTGCGCGGGTTGCCAGATGGGTTTTCATTCGCGACCATGACGGCATCGCCAATTTTGAATTTGCTGATCGTCTCGCTCATAACATTTCTCAATCGGGCCGCACGCGCGGCATTTCCGGCTCGGCATGTGCCGCTTCGCGCGCGCGCAATTGCGACGGTTCCAATGCGTAATCCGCGCCGATCAAGCTGTCGACGGTGACGAGCTTGGCCAACTCCGCCTCGGTCATTCCTTCAGTACCTTCAGGACGTTGCGGCAAGACGAAGTAACGCACGTCGGAGGTGCTGTCCCACACTTGCAGCTCTTTGCTGCTAGGAATCTCCAACTGAAACATTTCTTTCACGCAGGCGCGCGGGTTTTGCACGATGTTGGTGCGATAGCTTTCGTGCTTGTACCACCACGGTGTGTCGCCGAGGATGTCGTAGGGGTAACAAGAACAAAGAGTGCAGACGATGACGTTGTGCTTCTGCTCGGTATTCTCCACCACCACCAGTTTGCCAACCTTGCCTTGATGGACACCCATTTCGCGTAGCGCTTCGCGGCCGGTGGTTAATAACGCCTGCTTAAACTCCGGATCGCTCCACGCCTTAGCGACAATCACGCCCCCGGCCCATGGGCGCTCTTGGTGTAATTGCTGCCAGCATTGCGCCAAATCTTCCCGCGTCGCCCAGCCGCGCTTGATCAGCGCTTGGACGAAAACTTCGAGCAGCTCCTGGTAGTCGTTTAGATCCTGCTCCACGTTCACCATGCGCTCTTCAAGCGTGCCCTGGTGTTCTTTCTTTTTGATCTTGAAAAAGTCGTCGTAATCGCCGCGCTCCTTGCGGTTGTCTTCGGTCACCATGTCCATACCTTCAGCGGTGCGCGCCGACACCAATGCGATACCTTTGACGTACTCGTCGAGCCATTCCTCTAAATAGCGCACCCGCGCTTCGATGTTTTTTCCCTGCGGCTTGGCGACTTTGAAAAAATGATCTTTCTTTTTGAGCGTCGAACGCACTTTGAGCAGATCGTAAAAAGTTACGACATTGCGCCGCAATAAATAAAAAATCCGCGGCTCGAATCGCTTAGCGCGATAATATTCCAAATCCTCTTCGACGGCTTTGATATGCGCGAGGTAGTCGTGCATATGGCCTTCGAACGGTTTATGTCCATGTTTCCCCGACATCTGGAATTCCTCCGAGCCACTTCAATGAGTATCAAAAATCTCTTGGTACTGTTTTAACTTCGCCTTCGTTGCATCGGTTTCCGCCTGGGTCGGCTTCGCCGGATCAACCGCCGGCGGCAAGCAACCTAACTTCATCAAGCAAGCCATCAATAACAGCCGCGCCTTAGTCGCGGTCAGATTGCTGCCGGCGATGGCCAACGGATCGCGCGTCGCGTCGACGAAGCCGCCAGCATTGCCGCGGCCAACTTTGACCACCGGCATGCCGCTAAAGGTCGCGCGCTTGAGCGCCGCGTCGACGGAATTGCTCATGGCGCCAAAAGGTGCCGACCCCTCAGCAATAAATCCCGCCAATGGCGCAATGCGCAGGTTGTTTTCAATGCGCGCGAGAATATCGACCTCGCTACTCGCGTCGCCGGAAGTGTCTTCCGACAGATAGCGCGCATGCTTGACGATGGTCACCTTGGGAATCGCGCTCCCGAGCAAATTGCCATCGGCGTCTTTGATCGGCACAACGATCGTGCCGTTGCTGGAACCTTGAACCTGCCGCGTCATTTGACTGAAATTCACCAATGAGTTGTGGGTATGGCGCTTAAGCGGGTTGAAAGAAAACTGCGGCACGCCGGGATGACCCATTCTACCGATGATGCCGCCGTGGCCGCCGGTGGCGACGTAACCGCCGGGCCGGGCGTCGGCTTTCTGCACGTCGCGCGCGGTGAAAATCTGCTCATCTAAAATCGCCACCGCGCCGACAAAGTCGCGGCCGTTGTCATCGGCCCAAATTTTCGAAGTGATGTAGTCAACGGAATCGACGATGTTGCGGTCACCGTCGTTGCCAATGGCGCCATGCGGCCGTTGCGAGGAATTACCGGCGATCGGCACGGTGGTGTCGATCAAGAGATTGAGCCAATAGATGGTTTCTTCGACGAACGGACTGCCTTCGAGCCAAATCGCGCCGAGATATTGACCGCTCGCCAGGGCGTGCTGCACGACATTAGTCAGCCGTGCCAGCGCCGCCATCGGCGGCTCTTTGCGCAAAAATCCGGGACGGTACGGAAAAAAATCCGTGCCACGAATCTCCGGTGCAATATCGCCGGCGCCGACGTCGGTGCGCTCGTCTTCGCGCCGCCCCTTGGCGTAACCCCCCGAGGGAAGTGCGCGATAGAAATCGAAATCAGCCTTGGCGCTGAGCAAACAACCGACACCTTGATCGGAAATACCCAAGCGGTCGATCTCTTCGAACAGACGCGAACCGTCGGGAAAAAATGGCACCCGGGTCAACTCCGACGGCGCGGTTTTCTCGGTGCCGTCAAGTTCCCAAGGTTGACCGTCGGCCTGGCGCGCCATGTAGGGCAGCGGATAGAGACCATCTTCAGGTTTGAGAGCAACTTCGTAAACCGGTTTGTCTTGCGCGCTAGTGCGCTCTTTGTGGAAGTGGTCAGTCGCGTCAAGATAACCGTCCGGCGCCGCGTAGAGCTCGGCGTGGTCTCTTTCCAACGGATGGGCGCTGAACTGCTCGACGTAAACTGTCACCGGCGCGGCCAAGCGCTGCGCGCGCAGCACATCGAAACGCATCGCCGACCCGTCTTTGTTAGTGCGCGGCGCCACGCCGAATTTTTCTCGCGCCTTGTTGCTGGTCACCAACGGCTCGCTGTTTTGGATCGTCGCCGTCGGTCCGGAAAATACCGCGATGCGCGGTTTTGGGTTGCTCGGTGTGTCCGCCATGACGACCTCGATGCGCGAGAATGAAGAACGAGATTTACTTTAGCTCGTACGGCAATTGCTTGGGACCGTAACCCTGCCAGTATTTTTTTGTCGCCGGATCGTAACGTCCTTGGAGAAACCCGCCGGCCTTCTCGGCGCGCACGATGATCGCCACCGTCCGTTGGTCACCGCTCTCTTCGGCGTGAATCGCATAGGGCGGCACCAAATCGATCTTGCCCGTGCTCACTTTGACGTTCACCGTCTTGCGCACCTCGGCGTAGTCGGGCTTCGAGCCGTCATCCAATCGTTCATAGCGTTCGATGGATTCGGAGCCGTCGAGCACGCCGTATAGCGTCCAGTTGTGCGCGTGGTCGTGAATGGAGGTGCGCGTGTGCGGCGCCTTGATCAATCCGTTGATGACGAACTTGTAATCGGGATCCTCGTAGAAAAGTAAATTCTCCGCGCGCTCGCCACCTTGCGAGCAATCGGGCCAACGGCTCGCCTGCTCGCGCACCGACGGATCGGTGAGCAGCTCTTGCAACAGCGGCGTCATTTTCTCCCAGCGTTTTGCCGGATCGGCTTCTTCGGCATGAAGCCTACGCGCGGAATCGATGAATTTCTTTACAGCGGACATGGCACCTCCTTCGGCATAATGCCGATTGTTATGAGATAGCAAATTATTAGTCCGGCGCGACGCTGTTCGTCAAGCGGGATCACAGATGGTAAATTCCAGGTTTTAGTCGCCACAGCAAAAAAGGTTCCGACAGCGATTAAGCCGGCGGAGCCTTTGGTAGAGAATTGTCGAATCTAGTCTTAGGTGCCGTGATCCCAAGAGGTGAGATAATGCTGCTGCTCTTTGGTCAAGGTATCGATACGGATGCCCATCGAGCTGAGTTTCAACTTGGCGACCCAGTTCTCCACCGCCACCGGCACTTCGTAAACTTTCGCCGTCAGGGTCTTGCGGTTTTTCGCCGCCCACTCGGAAGCCAGCGCCTGAGTTGCGAAGCTCATGTCCATGACCGAAGCGGGATGGCCTTCGGCCGCGGCTAAATTCACCAAGCGGCCTTCGCCGATCAAGTAAATTCTGCGCCCTCCCGGCATCACGTAAGCGTCGACAAAATTGCGCACGTTCTTCTCGACTCGAGTGGCCAGCTTGGTCATCGCTTTGATGTCGATTTCAATATCGAAGTGGCCCGAGTTGCAGACCACCGCGCCGCTTTTCATCACCTTGAGATGCTCTTCGGCGATCACATGCATGTCGCCAGTAAGAGTTATGAACAGATCGCCGACCCGCGCCGCTTCTTTCATGGTCATCACTTCGAGACCGTCCATCGCGGCTTCCAAAGCGCGTATCGGATCGACTTCGGTGACGATCACTTGGGCGCCCATGCCGCGCGCCCGCGACGCCACGCCCTTGCCGCACCAGCCGTAGCCGGCGACGACCACTTTCTTTCCGGCGATCAGCATATCGGTGGCGCGAATCACGCCGTCGATGGTCGACTGCCCAGTGCCGTAACGGTTATCGAACAGATGCTTGGTCGCCGCATCGTTGACGGCGATGACGGGAATTTTCAGCGCGCCGTCTTTTTCCAAGGCGCGTAGGCGAATCACGCCGGTGGTGGTCTCTTCCATGCTCGCCATCAGGTTAGGCAGCAAATGGGTGTAGCCGGTGTGCAGCAATGAAACCAAATCGGCGCCGTCGTCCATCGTAATCACTGGTTTGTGATCGAGGGCCGCGCGCAGATGGCGATAGTAGGATTTATTGTCTTCGCCTTTGATCGCGTAGGTCGGAATCTTGTCGTGCTTGACCAAGGACGCGGCGACGTCGTCTTGGGTCGAGAGCGGATTGGATGCGCACAGCACCACCTCGGCGCCGCCGGCTTTGAGCGCCTGAACCAAGTTGGCGGTCTCGGCGGTGACATGCAAACAAGCCGACATGCGCATGCCGCGCAGCGGCTTTTCCTTGGCAAAGCGTTCTTTGACGCGCTGCAACACCGGCATGTCCTGGCCGGCCCAGACAATCCGTTTGCGTCCACCATCGGCCAGTCGCATATCTTTTACGTCGTATTTCTTTCCCGCCATCTTTAATCGCTCCCTCTCGTCAGTTTAAGTTAGAAATTCGAAACTGCCGGCTGGCAATTTCTCGCTTGCGAAACGTCACTCTGAGCACGTTCCAACCTTTGTGCCCTTCGCGGTGAAAAATTATTTAGGTTGATGAAACGGCGGCAATAATCACTAGGCCCGCGCCGCCGCCTTCTTAAGATCCGCTGCCCGATCGGTCTTCTCCCAAGTGAACAGCCCGTCTTCCGGCGCCCGACCAAAGTGGCCGTAGGCGGACGTCACGCGATAGATCGGCCGCTTCAAATCGAGGGTGGTAATAATCCCCTTGGGGCTCAGATCGAAACTTTCCTGGACGATCTTGGCGATCTTGTCCTCGGGAATTTTCGCGGTGCCGAAGGTTTCAACCAGAACCGAAACCGGCTGCGCCACGCCGATGACGTACGCCAGCTGCACTTCGCAACGTTGGGCCAACTCCGCGGCGACAATGTTCTTGGCAACGTAGCGCGCCATATACGCCGCACTGCGGTCGACCTTCGATGGATCTTTACCCGAGAACGCGCCGCCGCCATGGCGGCCCATGCCGCCGTAGGTATCGACGATGATTTTGCGCCCGGTCAAACCGCAATCGCCTTGGGGGCCGCCGACCACGAAGCGGCCGGTGGGATTGACGTGAAAAACTGTGTCCTTGTCCAAGTACTCGGCGGGAATGACGGCCTTGATGACGCCCTCGATGATGGTCTCGCGGAGCTTTGCGTATTCGACATCGGCGCTATGCTGCGTCGAGATCACGACGTTTTTAACTTTGACCGGCTTGCCGTCGCGATATTCCACCGTGACCTGCGATTTACTGTCGGGGCGTAGAAAATAAGCTTCGCCGCCTTTACGAATTTTCGCTAAATAGTGCACCAAGCTATGGGCCATCTGAATCGGCAAAGGCATTAGCTCCGGCGTCTCGTCGCAAGCGTAGCCAAACATCATGCCTTGATCGCCGGCGCCCTGCTCTTTGTGCAAGCCCTCGCCCTCGGTGACGCCCTGAGAAATATCCGGCGATTGTTGTTCGATTGCCGTTAAGATCGCGCAGGTGTTGCCGTCGAAACCCATGGACGAATCGGTGTAGCCGATCTCGCGCACCACCTCGCGGACGATATCGACGTAGGGGACCTTAGCTTTGCTGGTAATTTCACCGGCGACCACCACCATCCCGGTCTTGGCCAAACTCTCGCAGGCAACCCGGCTGTTTGGATCGCCGGCCAGATGCGCGTCGAGAATCGCATCCGAAACTTGGTCGCAGAGCTTGTCAGGATGACCTTCGGAAACCGACTCGGAAGTAAATAAAAAATCTTTACCGGCCATCAGATCACCCTCCATTGATGCCAAGAATCAAAACGTTAAGCCGTCATATATAACGGATCAGACGCGTCGATTCAACATTATTCGTTTTCGTTGAAGCGCGCTTCGACCAATTTCTCGATCGCTTTCATCGCCCGTTCAGCATCGTCGCCCGAGGTTTCAACTTGAATTTTACTGCCCTGGGTCGCCGCCAGCGTCAGCACGCCCATGATGCTGCGGCCGTCGATGGTTTGGCCGTCTTTGGAAATATTCACCTGGGCGGCGAACTTGTTGACCGTCTGGACCAGCAACGCCGATGCTCGAGCGTGCAAGCCCAGTTTATTGAGGATCTCGAGTTTTTTGACGACTTTGTGCATTGGGCTATTTGTCGATATCGCGGTGTTTGACGTGGATGCGAAAGCCGCCGCCGCCGAAGCGTTTTTGCAATTCTTCCACCAACACCACCGAGCGATGGCGGCCACCGGTGCAACCAAGCGCCAAGGTTAGACTACTTTTCCCTTCACGTTCATAGAGCGGCAAGGTGAATTCCAACAGCGCGTAGAGCCGATCGAGAAACATCCGAGTTTCGCCGTCGCTGAGCACGAAATCTTCCACCTCTATATCCAAGCCGCTCTTGGCGCGCAGTTCGTTGACGAAATAGGGATTGGGCAAAAAGCGCATGTCGAGAATGATGTCGGTGTCATGGGGAATGCCGAACTTATAACCGAAGGAAGTTAAAAACAGCGTCATGCGCCGCGCTGGCGGCGCCTGGCAGAACTGCTGTTCCATCTCGCGCTTGAGTTGGTGCACGTTGAAGTCGCTGGTATCGATCACCTTGTCGGCCAAGGCGCGAATCGATTCCAAAGCTTTGCGTTCGCTCAGGATGCCATCTTGAATCGAGCCTTGTCCGGACAACGGATGGGGCCGGCGGGTTTCGCTGAAGCGGCGTAACAGCACGTCGTCCGACGCGTCGAAGAATAGCACTTGAATACGATGTCCGGCGCGCCGGACTTCGGCGAGCACTTCGGGCAGAGCGCGCAAAAACTGCCCGCCGCGCAAATCGACGCCTAGGGCGATGCGCAGGATCTCCTCTTCGAAACCATGGCACAGATCGATGAACTTGGGGATCAACAGCGCGGGCAGATTATCGACGCAGAAAAAACCATTGTCCTCGAGGGCGCGAATGGCAAAGCTCTTGCCCGAGCCGGACAGTCCGGTGATGATGATAATGTCCAAGCCGTCCGCCATGGGCAATTAAAACTTATCATCGGCTTCGGCGATTAGGGTGAACAGCTCCTGGCTCGTTTGACCGGCCAGCAAGCGGCGCCGAAAAGATTCGTCTTTGAGCAATCGAGATATGCGCGCCAAAGCTTTCAAATGATCCGCCGCGGCGTTCTCCGGTGCGATCAGCACGAAAAACAGATGAGTCAATCCGCCATCGAGAGAGGCGAAGTCGACACCCTGGGAACTACGCGCGAACACGCCCAGGACGCGTTCCACGCCAGGCAACTTGCCATGCGGGATCGCCACGCCTTCGCCGATGGCGGTGGTGCTAATGCGCTCCCGTTCGCGCAACACTTCGAGCACTTTTTGCTTGTCGAGATTTTGATAGCTCGATGCGAGCCACTCGGCCATTTCATCGAGGACATCCTGCTTGTCTTGTTTGGCCAGGCTCGGAATGATGGTTTGAACGCTTAAAAAATCGGTAATCTTCACGCCTTAGTCCTTCTCCGGCTGACCTTGGTCTTGTCCTTTTGCTTACGCACTTGGCGCTCGACCTTATCGAGCACCAGATCGATCGCCGCGTAGAGATCTGGGTGCTGCTCTTTACCGTGAATCACCGCGCCATGCGTATGCAACTCGACCTCAGCCATCTGGCGCTGTTTGGCGTCCACGGAAAGAATCACTCGCGCATCCAGCGGTTGGGAAAAATACTTGCCGATCTTGTGAATCTTTTCCTCAGCGTACTGTTTCAACGCCTTCGTAGGTTCGATGTGGCGGAAGGTGACGGAAATGATGATCTCACTCATGAAGTTCTCTTCAGTGCTGAAATTTATTTGCGCGCGAAGGGCTGGCGCCGCCTAGACGACGGCAAGATACCCATCGCCTCGCGGTACTTGGCCACGGTGCGCCGGGCGATGTCGATGGAATCGTTAGCCAACACCGTAGCGATATGTTGGTCGCTAAACGGCGCCCGCGGGTCTTCGGCGGCGATGATATGGCGAATTTTCTCGCGCACGCTTTCGCTGGCGACATCCTCGCCGCTACCGGTGCTAATCGAACTTTGGAAAAAATATTTGAGCTCATAGAGGCCCTGGGGGGTGTGCACATATTTATTGGCCGTCGCCCGGCTGACCGTCGACTCATGCATGTGGATATCTTCGGCGACGTCGCGCAAGACCATCGGTTTCAAATGGCTCACGCCGTGATCGAGAAATTCGGCCTGAAATTTGAAAATGCTTTGGGTTACTTTCATCAGCGTTTGCTGGCGCTGTTGAATACTCTTGATCAGCCAGGTGGCGGCGCGGACTTTTTCTTGGAGATACTGGCGCGCTTCTTCTTCCGCGGCACCCTCCTGGCCGGCCATGCGCCGGTAGAGTGAACTTACCCGCAGCCGCGGCACACCGTCATCGTTGAGATAAATCACCCAATCGTCGCCGACCTTTTCGACGAAAACATCGGGCAACACGGTGCGCACTTCGTCCTGCTCGAAGCCGCGCGACGGTTTGGGCTCCAGTGAAGCGATCAAATGCGCCGCATCGGCGATATCTTCGATGGAAACGTTTAAATCTTTGGCCAACCGTTCGTAGCGTTTCGATTCGAGAAAGCTCAGATGTTTGCTCACGATGGTCGCGGCCAACGTATCGCTGAGCCCGAGGTTTTCCATCTGTACCAGCAGACATTCGCGCAGTTCCCGCGCCGCGACGCCCACCGGATCGAAAAATTGGATCCGCTTGAGCAACGCTTCCACCGCCTGCGGGGTACTTTCGGTGGCGCTACAAACCTCGTCCACGGTCAAAGTCAGGTAGCCGTTTTCATCGAGATTTTGAATGATGTAAAGGCCGATGGAGGATTCCGACTCGTCGATTTTCGAAAGCCGCAATTGCCAGAGTAAATGGTCTTCGAGTGAAGTTTTCTTGGTGAGGCTATTTTCCCACGACGGCGGCGAATCGCCGTCCTCCGACCCGGCCTCGGCGGTCAACGAGCCGTGCATGGCGTTCGAATGGATGTCGAGATATTCCTGCCAGTCCAGGGTGCCGATCTTGTCGACCGTGGAGACCTCGCGGTTAACAACCGGCTCGGACAGGTCGCCCAAGCCATTGTCCTGGACCGCGGTGCGCTGCGCCTCGCCGCTATCGGCTTCCTCAGTCGAGCCCTCTTCGAGGGCAGGATTCTCTTCCAACTCCTTGCCGACCATCTCCTCCAATTCGATGCGTGAAAGCTGCAGTAATTTGATCGACTGCTGGAGCTGCGGCGTCATCACCAACTGTTGGACGAGCTTTTGAACCTGTCGAATCTCAAACGCCATAGTTAGAACCTAAAGCCCTCTCCTAAATAAAATTTCCGCGCATTGGGGCTTGCGGCGATAAATTCCGGCGTGCCCTCTTCGAGCACGGTGCCGGCATTGACGATGTAAGCGCGATCGCAGATCCCCAAAGTTTCTCTCACATTGTGATCGGTGATCAGGATGCCGATGCCAGTGGTAATCAGCTGGCGGACGATTTTTTGTATCTCCGCCACGGCAATTGGATCGATGCCGGTGAAGGGTTCGTCCAATAAAAGAAAAAATGGCGAGAGCACCAAGGCGCGGGCGATCTCCACCCGCCGCCGTTCGCCGCCGGACAGCGTGAAGGCTTTGTGCGTCGCTAAATGGCTGACGCCGAGCATTTTCATCAGGGTATCGCAGCGTTCTTCTTGATCGGCGCTGTTCAAATCTAAGGTCTGCAAAATCGCGCGCAAATTATCCGCCACCGATAGCCGGCGAAAGACCGAAGACTCCTGGGGCAGATAACTGATCCCGGCGCGGGCGCGCTGATAAATCGGCGCACCGGTCAATTCCTCATCGTTGAGCACCACCGTGCCTTCATCCGGTTGAACCAATCCGACTATCATATGAAACGTCGTCGTCTTCCCCGCGCCGTTAGGACCCAACAAACCGACCACTTCGCCACCTTTGACCGTCAAACTTATGCCGTCCACCACACGTCTACCGCCATAGGACTTGACCACCGAGGTGGCCTTGAGAACGCTCATTTGGTCTTGGCGCCCACAGGTTGTTCCTGGCCTTTGAATTCATCGGAAAACATCACCGCGGTGACCCGAGTGTTTTTTTCGCCTTCGACAATCGAGCGGTCTTGCTCGGTAAAATAAATGACCTTGGTGCCGGAAATCTGGCTGTTGCCTTGGCGCATCACCGGATTGCCGGTCAGCGTGACGGTTTTCGATTTATCGTCGAACACCGCCTTTTCGCCGGTCGCGACGCGATTGCCTTGAGTGGCATTGACCTTGACCTCGGCGACGATCTGCTTCATCTGCTTGGTTTCCGGATCGTAGAATGCGGTCAGCACCTCGCTGCGCATGGTCATGTCATTCTGCACCGTCACCACGCGGCCTTTGAAGACCATACTGTTTTTGCTTTGATCCGCTTCCATCCAATCGGCGGTTATGAAGATCGGATCTTTCTTATTGAATTCGAAAGCGGTGGAGCCTTTTTTCGCTTCCTCTTTAGCCGGCGCCGCGGCACCCATTGCCAGCGCCACCGCTCCGAGAAAAAGCACGCTCCGGGTAATCGAGGTGAATTTGCTGTTAGTCATAGACATCATCCGCCAATCCGCTGGGGTGGGTTGGTTTTATTTTTCTTGTTGGCCAGTTTGTCCGGTTCCATTTTAGTTTTCACATTCTCCAATAAGCGAATCTTCCGATCGACCATCTCGACTTCCATCCGCGCGCCTTCGAGTTGGAGCCCTTCGCCAACGACCGTGGTGCGGTTCGGCAAAACTATTAGATCCTTGGCCGGGTCGTAGTTAGCCTGATCGGAATTGAGCACATAGCCGTGAAAGTTCAGCTGCACCGCGCCGCGGATCTCCATACGCTCAAGTTCCTTGTCGTTGAGATAAATATGCGCCTCATCGCCAACGGTCTCGGCGAACTCACCCTTCTTGTCGTAATAGTAGAAGCGCGGCTTTTTAATCACCGCCTCTTTTTGGTCTTTGTAATAATTCGCCTCGTCGCCAAAAATCTCCCAAACCTTGCGCCCATTTTCGATTTTCGCGCGGTGAAAATCCTTCATGTGCATCGCCGATTCCGGTAGGTAATCCAATATCTTCCGAGGGTTTCTGCGGATCTCGTTCTGCATGCCGCGAACGACCTCATAGACCTTGAAGCCAACCCCTCCGAGGCATAGAAAAATTACTAAAAGCAGTACCGAACGTCGAGTTTTACGCATGACCATTCAACTAGTGTATATAAAAATAACACTCTTCAAGAAAACTGTAAAGGAATAGGCACGGAAATTGCTTTGGCAACTAGCGTAGATTCAGTAACGATCTGGAAATTAGACGAGTGTCATGCCGGTTTGGACCATTTTCCTTGGGCTTTTAGTAACAATTCAGCGACCTCTCTGACCGCTCCAGCGCCACCCGCCGCTTCGGTGGTGAATTCAACCACGGCTGGCAGTTCGGACCAGCCATCAGTGACGGTAATCGCCAGGCCGGCTTGCCTGAGCACCGGCAGATCGATCAAGTCGTCGCCCATGTAAGCGATCTGATCGTCGCTCAGATGGCGCTTACGTTTGATCGCCGCGTAACATGCGAGCTTGTCGGTGACGCCTTGATAGACCAAGGTCACGTGGAGGTCGCGGGCGCGATGACGAACCACGTTGGACGTGCGGCCGGTGATGAAACCGACATCGATACCGGCGCGCAGCAGCATGGCGATGCCCTGGCCATCGCGGACGTGAAACTGTTTACTCTCGACACCGCGGTCGTCGATGATGATTCGACCGTCGGTGAGCACACCATCCACGTCAAGAAGAAGCAATTTGATCTTGCTCGCCTTGCGCCGAACTACAGCGGAAATTCGTTTCACGGTGGAGCTTAGATCCCGGCTTTAACCAGGTCGTGCAGGTGGACTACGCCGAGGGGTTTATTGCTGCGCTCTTCAACGATGAACAGGGAAGTAATCGGATACCGTTCCATCACCGCCATCGCTTCGGTGGCCAAAGTGTCGGCGGGAATGGTTTTCGGATTGGCGGTCATGATCTCTTTAGCTTGAAGGTGGAGAATCTGGCCGCGCGCGGCCAGGCCCCGGCGCAGATCGCCGTCGGTGATCACACCGACGAGTTGACCTTGGCCGTTCACGACACCGGTGACACCCAACCGCTTCGAGGTGATTTCGAAAAGCGCCTCTTTCACCAAGGTTTCTTCTTGTACCAGCGGCAGCTGTTCAGCGCGGCACATCAAGTCGGCCACCCGCAAAAACAGCCGGCGACCCAAAATCCCGCCGGGATGGCGAAAGGCGAAATCCTCTTGCTTGAAACCTTTTTCTTCCAGCAGCACCACCGCCAGCGCATCGCCCATGGCCAAAGCCGCGGTGGTGCTGGTGGTTGGCGCCAAACCCAACGGACAGGCTTCGTCTTTGATGCCGACGTTCAAGACCGCTTCGCTCGATTTAGCGAGGGACGATTGGGTATTGCCGGTCATGGCGATCAACTTCAATCCATGTTGTTTAAAGTGCGGCAGCAATCTCAAAATCTCGTCGGTTTCACCGCTGTTGGACACCGCCAAAATCACGTCGCCGCTCATGACCATGCCGAGATCGCCATGCAAAGCTTCGCCGGAATGAAGAAAAAAAGCCGGCGTGCCGGTGCTCGCCAGCGTCGCCGCGATCTTGGCGCAAATATGGCCCGACTTGCCGACGCCGGTGACGACGACTTTTCCCGTGCAATCGCGCAGCAGTTCCACGGCGGCAATGAAATTGTCATCGAGCCGATCAATCAACGAGAGCACGCCATCGGCTTCGTTACGCAGCACGGCGGCGGCTCGCTTGAGCTGTTCTGTCGCCTTGCTCGACTTCATCTTGGCACCGTGGTGCGAATCAGCGCGTCGATCTGCTTGACTGCGTTGAGGAGATTTTCAAAACTATCCAGAGCCAGAGAGTTCGGTCCGTCGCTCAGCGCGTGCTCGGGATCTTCGTGCACTTCCATGAACAACGCGTCGATGCCCACCGCCACACCGGCGCGCGCCAGGGCGGGAACAAATTTGCGCTCGCCGCCCGAGGCGTTACCCAATCCGCCGGGCAACTGAAGACTGTGGGTAGCGTCGAAAACCACCGGATAGCCAAGCTGGCCCATCACTACTAACGAACGCATGTCGGAAACCAAATTGTTATAGCCAAAAGAGACGCCGCGCTCGGTGAGCAATATCTGCTCGTTGCCGGTGGCGCGAATTTTTTCGATTACATTGCCCATGTCCCAGGGCGCCAGAAACTGCCCCTTCTTGACGTTGACCACGCGGCCCGACTGGGCCACGGCGACGACGAAGTCGGTTTGGCGGCACAGAAAGGCGGGAATCTGGAGAATGTCGGCGACTTCTTTCACCGCCGCAATTTGCTCTGTCTCATGGACGTCGGTGAGAATCGGTACGCCGATTTTGGCTTTGACCTCGGCGAGGATTTCCAAACCCTTGACTAGGCCAGGTCCGCGAAAAGAATTGACCGAACTGCGATTGGCTTTGTCGTAGGATGATTTAAAAACGTATGGCACGCCGACACGGTCGGCGATCGCTTTGAGCGCGGCGGCATGGCGTAGAGCCGAATCCTTGCTCTCGATCACACAAGGGCCGGCGATGATCGCCAACGGCCGGCCGCCGCCGATCTCGACCTCACCGGCTTTTACCAACTTGGTAGTCATGAAGCTCTGCGAATCGATGGTTAAGTGCGGACGATTTTCATGCGCGGCGTTTCGCTCACGACTTTGCGATTTTGCCACGCCGCTTCGATGAAGCCGCGGAACAGCGGGTGGCTCGCCATAGGCCGCGATTTGAATTCGGGATGAAACTGGCAGCCGAGAAACCAGGGGTGGTTATTGAGCTCGATGATTTCGACTAAATTACTATCCGGCGACAAGCCGCTCAGCACCATGCCTTTGGCGCCAAACTCGGCGCGATAGTTGTTGTTGAACTCGTAGCGATGGCGATGGCGCTCGGAAATTTTCTCCCGGCCATAAAGTTTCGCCGCCAAGGTTTCATTCTGCAGCACGCAAGGATAAGTCCCCAAACGCATGGTGCCGCCTTTGGTGTCGATGGCCTTTTGCTCTTCCATGAGATGAATCACCGGATGGGCGGTTTGCAGATCGAATTCGGTGGAGTTGGCGCGCTCCAAGCCGCAAAGATTGCGCGCGAACTCGACCACCGCCATCTGCATGCCGAGACAAATGCCGAAGAACGGAATGTTGTTTTCCCGGGCGTAGCGAATCGCAGAAATTTTTCCCTCGCTGCCACGGTCGCCGAAGCCGC
The DNA here is from genome assembly GCA_009692615.1 of Deltaproteobacteria bacterium. Taxonomy (NCBI): domain Bacteria; kingdom Pseudomonadati; phylum Myxococcota; class Myxococcia; species Deltaproteobacteria bacterium. Next base: position 15,885 of record SHYW01000108.1, read on the forward strand.
CGGGGATGAGAATGCCGTCGACGTTCTTGAGCAGCAGTTCGGCAGCTTCCTGCTCAATTGTCTCCGCTTCGATGCATTCGATATCGACTTTGACTTCGTTGGCGATACCGCCATGGACCAAAGCTTCAAAAAGACTCTTGTAAGATTCCTTGAGGCTCATGTATTTGCCAACCACAGCGATACGCACAGTGTCTTTGGGGTTGGTCAGCACATTGACGACCTTCTGCCAACGTTCGAGATGGGGCGCGCCGGTCCAGATGTTGAGCTTCTCGACGATGCGCTCGTCGAGCCCTTCATCGTGAAACACCAGCGGCACTTCGTAGATCCACTCGACGTCTTTGGCGGTGATCACGGCGTTCTCGGCGACGTTACAGAAGTGGGCGATTTTGTTTTTGATCTTCTTGTCGAGAATCCGATCGGTGCGGCACAAGAGAATGTCGGGTTGAATGCCCAAGCCGGTGAGCTCCTTGACGCTGTGCTGGGTCGGTTTGGTCTTGAGCTCGCCGCCGCCGGTGATGAACGGGACTAAAGTTAAATGAATGTAAAGAACATTTTCCCGGCCCAAATCCCACGCCACTTGGCGCACCGCTTCTAAAAACGGCAACCCCTCGATATCGCCCACCGTGCCGCCGACTTCGCCGATGGCGATGTCAAAACCTTCCGCCGCAGCGAAGATGCGCCGCTTGATCTCGTCGGTGATGTGGGGAATCACCTGCACCGTACCACCGAGATAATCGCCGCGCCGCTCTTTAGTGATCACGGTCTCGTAGATTTGACCGGTGGTGCAATTATTTTTTCGGCCCATGGGCGTCGACACGTAACGCTCGTAGTGACCCAAATCCATATCGGTCTCGGCGCCGTCGTCGGTGACGAACACTTCGCCATGTTGATAGGGGCTCATGGTGCCCGGATCGACGTTGATATAGGGGTCCATTTTAAAAATCGTCACTTTGAGACCGCGGCTTTCGAGCAGCGCGCCGATGGAGGCCGCCGCCAGCCCTTTGCCCAAAGATGACACCACACCGCCCGTGACGAAAATATATTTTGTTTTGGTCGTCGCCATCGTCGCCTCTCAGTTTAAATGCCGCTTTAAATAAACTTCCGCGCGCTTGAGGTCGTCGGCCGTGTCGACTTCCACCGAGCGCTCGTCAACTTCAGATACGTAAATCTTAAAACCATTTTCCAACACCCGTAGCTGCTCCAAACTTTCGATCCGTTCCAACACCGTTGGCCGAAGCCGAGCAAACTTGAGCAAAAAATCGCGCCGGTAAACGTAGAGCCCAAGATGGCGGTACCCCCAAAGCCGTTTTCGCCGTGGCGATAATTTGCCACCGCCCAATTCGATAGCCGGATTACGCGAATACGGGATCGGCGCACGGGTGAAATACAAAGCGAAGCCGGCATGATCACGAAGCACCTTGACGACGTTGGGATTCTGCCATTCCGCTTCATCGTGAATCGCACTACAAACCGTGCCCATGGGAATTGTCCGGTTACGGCGCAACGGCTGAACCGCGCGAGTAATTGTTTCGGCGCCAATAAACGGCAAATCGCCTTGGACGTTCACCAGCAATTCCGCTTTGAGCTTGCGCGCCACCTCGGCCAAACGATCCGTGCCGCTGGTATGCTGCGGCGAAGTCATCATCACTTCACCGCCAAAACTTTTCACCGCCGCTTCAATGCGCCGATCGTCGGTGGCAACGATGATCCGATCCAATATTTTCGCCCGCGCCGCGCTTTGATAAACATGCTGGATCATCGGCTTGCCGCCGATCATGGCCAATGGCTTTCCCGGCAACCGGGTTGAACCGAAGCGCGCCGGGATAATCGCCACTACAGCCATGGTTCACAGACTAACGACAAGCAAAACGATCCATGTGGCAAACGAATTTTCATCGCTAAAAATAAAAAACCGTAATGGCTTTCCCAAAAAGGCCATTACGGAATTCGATAATACGCGTGGGCTAGTGAGGTGTCAACGTAAAGTCGCGAAACTGTTGTAGCAAAGTGATTATGTCAGGGGTTAACGGCAACGTAATTATGTCAGGGTGGAAGGATGACAACCCTGACAATGAAAGACGAGAAACGACTAGACGTAATTCAACGAGTATATCGCAGCGAGATCACCGTGGTTGAGGCCG
>SHYW01000109.1 GCA_009692615.1 Deltaproteobacteria bacterium
GACGCACACACTTGGCCTATATCGAACCAACTCCAACAAGGTGGGGTTCCGCTATGGCCAGGTTTCTAACTTACGACCTCAACCCAACGCACTACCCTGACATAATCGCGTTGCTGTTAACATGACATATTGACGTTGCCACGACACTCCATTTCGCCGACGGCGCGCGATTATGGCGCCAATCGCCATTCGATCCGCCACATGCCGCCGATTTTGGCGCAACACAACATAGTCGCTGGAGCGAATTCGCCGGTCGAGCCCGATGGGTTCTTGACCAGCAGAGCCGCAAGCCGGCCCATGAATGGCAGATGGCCCACCAACATGATCGATTGCTGCGCCGCTTCTAACTCAGCCTTGGCGATTTCCGGTTCGTCCTCGGGCAGCAACCCGGCGCTTTGGCAGATGCCTTGGGTCGGCGTCAAATAGCTCGATAATATCTCCGCGGTCTCACGCGCGCGCAAGATCCCCGAGTGGCGAATCTCCTCGACCTTGACGCCGCGGGCGAGCGCCATGCGCGCGATCGCGGCAACTTGGTCGCGTCCCCGTGCCGATAACGGCCGCTGCCCGTCCGAAAGTGCCGAAACCGCTTCGCCATGGCGGACTAAATAGAATTTCAAGGTGAGCCATCCTCGGGCAGTTATCGGCGAAATCTTTGCCGCTCAGTTCGCCCTCGCAAGCGCGCCAATTTCTTGTTGCAAAAAGTCGATGTTCGTATACTATGCCGACCAACGATTTGCAACTTTCTCAACAGCCAACGACCTCAACCGTGATCCAGTTTCGCCAAGTCAATAAATGGTTCGCCAAGCTGCATGTGCTCAACGATATCGATCTTACCGTTGACGCCGGCAACGTGGTGGTAGTTTGCGGCCCGAGCGGCAGCGGCAAAAGCACGCTGATTCGCTGCATCAACCGGCTCGAAACCATTCAATCCGGCGACATCGTCGTCGATGGCCTGTCGTTGTCAGACACGAAGCTCGATCCAGCCAAGCTTCGCGCCAACGTCGGCATGGTGTTTCAGTCGTTCAACCTCTATCCCCACATGACCGTGCTGGAAAATCTCACGTTGGCGCCAATCCGAGTGAAAGGTCTCAGCAAAATCGAAGCAGAGAACATTGCCGCCGGGCTTTTGGAACGGGTCGGCATCCCCGACAAAGCCGGCGCCTACCCGGCGAATCTTTCCGGCGGTCAGCAGCAACGGGTTGCCATCGCCCGCGCCCTGGCGATGAAACCCAAGATCATGCTGTTCGACGAGCCGACCTCGGCCCTCGATCCGGAAATGATCAACGAGGTTCTAGAAGTCATGACCGCACTCGCCAAGGACGGCATGACCATGATGGTGGTGACCCATGAAATGGGTTTTGCCCGGCGGGTCGCCCACCGAGTCGTCTTCATGGACCAGGGTAAGATCGTCGAAACCGCCGATCCGGAAACTTTTTTCGCCGCGCCGCAGTCGGCCCGAGCCCAACAGTTTTTAAGCAAGATACTTTCCCACTGAGGAGCAATTTATGAAACGATTTTTTCTATTTCTCATCGCGCTGACATTTGCCGTCACCGCAACCAGCGTGAGTTTCGCGCAAAGCACGCTCGACAAAATCGACAAGAGCGGGACTTTGATCATCGGCACACGCACCGGTTCGCCGCCCTTCGCCTTCGTCAACAAGAATAACGAGTGGGTCGGCTTCGCCATCGATTTGGTCGAACAGACGATCCTTCCCGGCCTGAGTAAAAAACTTAACAAACAGATCAAACTGGAGAAAAAAGAATCGACGGTGCCGACGCGCATTCCGCTGCTCACGTCGAATGCCGTGGACCTCATCGCCGAAACCATGACCGATACCCAGGTGCGCCGCGATCAAGTCGACTTTAGCCTGACCTTCTTCGTCACCGGCGCGCAATTTCTCGTGCGCAAAGGCAGCCCGATCAAAGGCATTCAGTCCATTGCCGGCAAGCGCATCGCCGCCCAGCAAGGCTCGACCAACGCCAAGATCATCCGCGAGAAAGTTCCCACTGCCAAATTGGTGGAGTTCCAAGACCAGCCGGCCGCCTTCCAAGCATTGTCCCAGCGCCAAGTCGAAGCCTACACCAACGACGGCATCCAACTCGCCGGCTTAAAAGCCAAAGCGGCGAAACCCGATGACTGGGTGGTTGCCGGCGATTTCTTTTCCTACGATCCCTACGGCCTGGCGATGCGCAAGAACGACTCCGATTTTCGTCAAGTGGTCAACGTCGGTCTGATGGACGCGATCTCCTCCGGCCTCTACTTCGATATCTACGAAAAATGGTTCGGCGCCAAAAGCGATGTCCCCTATCCGCTGACGCCGGAGAACAAGCGCTTCTTGCAGCTGCAAGTGGTGCCGAAATAAGGCAGGCAATGGGCACGAGGCAATAGGCAATAGTTAAGAAAATTCCTAAATTCGCTCGTCCTAACTATTGCCTAATGCCTGTTGCCTATTGCCTAGTTTGTAAATGAATTACCACTTCACCTGGAGCGTACTGTGGACCGGCCAATCGGGCGGCTGGCTGATCCAGGGAATTTTGACCACGCTGCATATCTTCGTTCTTGGGCTGCTGATTGCCGTCACTCTCGGCATCGTTGCCGGCGCGCTGCGCACCGTGCCGATTGCGCCGTTGCGCTGGCTTGCCAGCGCTTATGTGGAATTCTTTCGCAACGTGCCGTTGTTGGTCTGGATGTTTTTTTGGTACTTCGGCGTGCCGCCCTTGCTGCCGCAAGCGATGCAAGACTGGCTCTTCGATCATGGCGTCGAGTTTTGGGCCGCAGTATTCGCCATCGGCGTTTACCACGGCGCACGCTTTTCCGAGGTGATGCGCGCCGGCATTCAGTCAATCCCGAAGACCCAGTTGGAAGCCGCGCTATCCACCGGCCTGACCGTGATTCAGGCCTATCGCTTGATCATTATCCCCATCGCCCTGCGATTGATCATTCCGCCGGCGACCAATGAAACCGTCAATTTATTAAAAAACTCCTCGGTCGCGCTCACCATCGGCGTCGCCGAGTTAACTTTTCAAACCCGCCAGATCGAAACCTACACCGCCAAAGCCTTCGAAGCCTTGGCGGCGGGGACGATTATCTATTTAGTTCTCTGCCTCGCCATCGCCTCGATCATGGCCTACGTCGAACGGCGCGTCGCCATTCCTGGAATGATTACCCAAGGACAAAGCGGAGCCGTGTGAGATGGACTTTCAGGTCATCGCCAATAATTTTGTCTTCTTGATCGCCCAAGGTTTTTTTGGCGTCGGCACATTTACCGGCGGCACCCTGCGCTTGGCCGTCCCGGCGATCATTCTCGGCTCGATCCTCGGCATGTTCGTCGGCTTGGCGCGCTTGTCAGAGTCGCGCTGGCTTTCGGCACCGGCGAAAGTCTACGTCGAGTTTTTCCGCGGCGTGCCGCTGGTCATGGTGATCTTTTGGTTCTGGTTCATCATCCCAACCTTGGCCGGCAAATCCTTGCCCGAGTACGCCGTGGCGCTTACGGCCTTCGTCATTTTCGAAGCCGCCTATCTAGCGGAAATCGTCCGCGCCGGCATCCAATCCGTGCCGCGCGGCCAAGTCGAAGCCGCCACCGCCACCGGTCTCTCCAAGGGCCAACTGATGCGCCATGTGATTCTGCCCCAGGCCCTGCGCAACATGATCCCCGCCCTGGTCACACAATTTATCGTCCTGCTCAAAGACACATCTCTGGCGTCGATCATCGGCTACGTCGACCTGACCAAGGCGGCGCAAATCGTCAACAACCGCGAGATCCGCCCCTTCGAGCTCTATCTCTTCATCGCCGCGATCTACTGGCTGTGCAGTTACGCGATGTCGAGATATGCGGGCCGGCTTGAACGACAGCTAGCGACCCGCTAACTCCGTCAGAATTCGACAACCTCGTTTTCAACAACTAAATTTAACTTGACGCAATCATTGCGTACTTGCAGTATGGCGTCGGAAGGTCCGCAAACTCTATGCTCTTCCTCAAAAACACTCCCATCGATGAAATCCTCTCCCTCGGCGAAATGATCGAAACGATTGAAGATACGCTCAAAGAGATCGCTTCGGGCCGCGGCTTTGAGTTGCCGCGCCGGCGCATTCATCATCCCAACCGCATGATCTTCGGCATCCTGCCGGGCTCGGTGCACGGCGCCATGGGCGCTTATATTCAGACCGATTTGGACCGGCGCATTCATCACGAGAACGTGATGCTTTTCAGCGTCGAGAGCGGCGAGCCGCTGATTCTGTTCCAAGACTGTTCGATCAACGAGTTTCGCACCGGCGCCGCCGGCGCCATCGGGGCGAAATATCTCGCCCGCCAAGACGCCAGCCGGGTCGCCGTCTTGGGCAGCGCGGTACACGCCGAAACCCAGCTCAAAGCCCTGGCCGCCGTCAGAAAGTTGACAGCGGCCAAAGTTTTTAGCCCAACGCCAGAGAAGCGCGCGGCGTTCGCGAAAAAAATGGCTGGCGAATTAAATATTCCGGTCGACGCCGCCCAAAGCGCTGAAGAAGCGCTAACTGGCGCCGATGTCTTAATTACAGCGACAAATTCGCACGCGCCGGTCTTTGACGGCGCGAGTTTGCCGGAGGGAATTCATATTACCTCGATTGCCAACGGCGATAAGACGCGCACGCGCCAGGAGCTCGATGACACGACGCTGCGCCGGGCGGAGGCGATTTTCGTGACATCGAAAGAAACCGTGTGCGTCAACGAGAGCGATATCTTTCGCGCCGTGCGCGACCGGGTGATTTCGTGGGACAAAGTTTATGAGATCTCAAGCTTGCTCCTGGGCGAAACCGCCGGCCGCAGCGACGACCGGCAGATTACGCTGTTTAAATTGCAGGGCACCGGCATCATGGACGTGGCCGTGGGGTTCAAGGCTTACCAACGATTGAAAGATAGCGGGCGCGCGCAAACGCTTTGAGACAGGTAATCATCAGGAGCAGCAATGGCCCACTATGACATGTTAGTGATCGGTTCCGGCCCGGCCGGCCAGAAGGCGGCGATCCAAGCCGCCAAGGTCGGCAAGAAAGTCGCCGTCATCGAGCGCAAGAAAGTCGCTGGCGGCATCTGCATCAATGTCGGCACAATCCCCAGCAAATCGCTGCGCGAAGCGGTGATGTTTCTCTCCGGCGTGCGCCAGCGCAACCTTTACGGCGCCAGCTACCGAGTCAAAAAGGACATCGCCTTCGAGGATCTGGCGCGCAGCTGCGATCACGTGGTCAAGGCCGAACAGGAAGTGATTCAGAATCAATTGATCCGCAACTCGGTTGATTTTATCGTCGGCGCGGCATCCTTTGTCGAGCCGCACCGAATCGCCATCAAGCAGGAATCGGAACTGAACGAACATACCGCGGACTACATCGTCATCGCCTGCGGCACCGAATCGGCGCGCCCCGCGGACATCCCCTTCGACGGCACCTCGATCATCGACAGCGACGGCTTACTGTCGCTCAAGCAGTTGCCCAAGTCGATCACCATCGTCGGCGCCGGCGTCATCGGCTGCGAATACGCCTGCATCTTGGCGACGCTGGGAATACCGGTGGTGCTGGTGGAAAAGCGGCCACGCTTGTTGGAATTCGTCGACAGCGAGATCATCGAGTCGCTGCAATATCAAATGCGCAACATCGGCGTCACGCTGCGCTTCAACGAAGAAGTGGTCGGCGTGCAAAAGTCCGCCGACAACGCCGTGACGATCCATCTCAAAAGCGGCAAAAACATCGGCGCGCCGCTATTGATGTACAGTGTCGGCCGCATCGGCGCGACTAAAAGTCTCAACTTGGAAAGCATCGGCATCCAGGCCGACGAGCGCGGCCGCTTGAAAGTCAACGCCAACTATCAGACCGACATGTCCCATGTCTATGCCGTCGGCGATGTCGTCGGCTTTCCCGCCTTGGCCTCGACTTCCATGCAGCAAGGGCGCCATGCCGCCTGCCACGCTTTCGGCTTGAACTGCGAAACCTCGACGCACTTATTGCCCTACGGCATTTACACGATACCGGAAATGTCCATGGTCGGACGCAACGAAGACGACCTTACGCGCGACGGCGTTCCCTATGAGATCGGCGTCGCGCGCTACCGCGAGATCGCCCGCGGCCAAATCATCGGCGACACGGTCGGCATGCTCAAGCTGCTGTTTCATAGTGAAACCAGAGCGCTCCTCGGCGTCCATGTGATCGGCGAAGGCGCCACGGAACTGGTCCACATCGGCCAAGCGGTCATGGCCCACGGCGGCAAACTCGACTACTTCGTCGACACGGTTTTCAATTATCCAACCTTGGCGGAATGCTACAAAGTCGCGGCGCTGGCCGCGCTCAATAAATTTTCAAACAATGGCGCAGCGAGCCAATGTGCCCTGCTGTAACCCCGGCCTGCTGTCAGTTGTGCGTGGAAATTTTTTCCGGACGAATCTTGTAGATCACCCGCGCTTCCCCCGGCCGATGATAGGGATACTTGTCCAGCCCCAAATATTTTTTTGCGAGCTTATCTATATGCTCGTTAGCGCCCGCTTGGGTAATTTCCACCACCTCGCCTAAAATCGAAATGTAGCGATAGGGATCGTCGGGATCGAGGATCGACAGCGCGACCCGCTTGTCACGCCGCAAGTTTCTATCTTTGACCCGGCCGGTGGCCGAATTGACCAGCACGTCAGTGCCGTCGAAATCGATCCAAACCGGCGTCACTTGCGGCGAACCATCCGCCATCGTGGTCGCCAAGTGGGCGAAGGATTTTTTGCTGAACAGCTCGACAAAATTTTCCGGAATTTTTGCGTTCATCATGTCATTCCAAACAATCAACAAAAATAATTCGCCAGCTCGCCGATGCCATCGATCATAAAGTCCGGCTTGGCGGCGACCAGAGCGTCGCGATTGCCCAAACCATAGGTCACAGCGCAAGTGATGACGCCGGCGCGCTTGCCGGCTTCGATGTCGGTGTCGCCGTCGCCGACCATCAAAGCGTTCGAAGCCGCGACGTTAAATTTTTGTAGCGCGAATTGTAACAGCGCCGGATGGGGTTTCTTTTCCGCCGCGCTGTCGCCGCCGAGAATGTCATCGAAGTCATCCGCCACCCCCAAGCCGCGCACCATTGCCACGGTAAGCCGGTGCAGCTTGTTGCTGACCACCAGACGCCGCTTGCCGCGAAAGTAATCCAAGATTTCATAGACCCCGGCATAGAGCTCGGTGCGGTCGAGCAGATGGTTTTCGTAATGGGCGAGAAACACCCGCATCACTTCGGGGAAATCATCGGCGCCTTCCTCCGGCAAAGAGTGCTGGAGCAAATGCTCGACGCCGCGGCCGACGTTGGCGTAGACCAATTTCTCCGGCAGCGGCGCCAACTGGAAATGAGCCCGGGTGAAATTAACCGAGTCGGCCAAATCATGGCCGGTATCCGCCAACGTGCCATCGAGATCGAACATCACTAGCTCAATCGACTTTTTCATCAGCGCCGATTGAAGTGGAATTCCGCCGGGAAGTCAACGCGGCGCCTTTGTTTCGCCCTGGCGCCTGTTGTACTGTGAGGCGAAACAGTCGCAGCTCATCGGAGGTTCCCCGTGAAGAAGCCCTTACAATTTTTTTTCTCCTGCGCCGCGATCTTGGCGATGGCCGAATCCTGCCTCGCCGTGGATAAGATCAACACCGCCTATATCTCGACCACGCCGGGCTCGTCGTCGGTGCTTTGGGTCGCCAAGGAAACGAGAATTTTCGACAAGCATGGCATCGACGCGACGGTCATATTCATTTCCGGCAGCGTGCGCGGCATTCAATCGATTCTCGCCGGCGAAATTGCCATCGGCGAAGGCGGCGGTCCCGGCTTGGCGAGCGCGCGGCTTGCCGGCGGCGATGTCGTCGCGGTGGCTGGTAACATCAACGTATTGCCCTATTATTTAGTCTCGCAACCGAGCATCAAGCGCCCGGAAGATTTGCGCGGCAAGATCGGCGGCACGCATATCGCCGGAACGACGGCGGAGTTCGCGCTCAAAGTCGGTTTGAAGAAAATCGGCCTCGATCCGTTGAAGGACACTAACCTGCGCGTCATCGGCGGCGCCATCGAGCGCATGGTGGCGCTGCAAAAAGGCATCGTCAATTTCACCGTGGTCACCGAAGCCGGCAAAGCGATGGCCGAGAAGCTCGGCTATCCAACGGTCGTCGACATGGTCGCGCTGCAGATTCCGTTTCCACAAAACGGCATCTACACGTCGACCAAACTAACGCGAGAGAATCCCGACTTCGTGCGCCGCTATCTGCGCGCGTACATCGAGGCGATCCACTTTTTTAAAACCCACAAGGAAGACACCATGCGCATCATGCGCAAATACTCCCGCGTCGACGACCGCAAAATTCTCGAAGAAGCCTGGGACTGGCACGCCAAGTTCATGCCCGAAGCCCCCTACGCGCCGGTGGAAGGCTATCAGCTGGTACTCCAAGACATGGCCGAGAAAAATCCCAAAGCCGCCCAGGCCAACGTCAAGGAAATGATCGATTCGCGCTTCGTGAAAGAGATGGAAGATTCAGGATTTATCAAAGCGCTCTATAAGAAGTAGGGCTTCGATGGTGGTGAATTTCGAACCACTGGGAATAATCACCATGCTCATCGCCGCATTCCTCCCTCTCCCGCCTGCGGGAGAGGGCTGGGGTGAGGGTCGAACGCAATACACCGCCTTAGAGCTTCTCCCGCGACGCCTGCAACACTTGATGCATCGGCTCGATGTCGATGACCAGCGCCGACAATTGTAACTTTTCATCGCGCAGCGCTTGCGGCACCTGTCCCATGACATCTGCTTCGAGCACATGATAGACGGGAATCTTCAGCGCCACGCCGGCTAACGGCCCCGCGTAACTCGGATCGCCATGGGTCACCGTTTCGGCGAACACTTCGACGCCGTTGGCTTCGCCGTTGCCCAACACCACGGTTAGATTTTCCGGACCATACTGGTCCGCCAGGCGCTTGATGACTCCTTGGTTCTCAAAGTTCATCGCGCCCGCGGCGGTTCAAACAAAGCACTCGGTGGCTTGAAAGACGACCTCGTAGCCCGCGCCTTCGAGACATTCCGCGATCACCGGCCCGGTGACCCCGTCCCGCTCGCCGATGGCGATGATTTTTTTTCCTCTAAGCATTCGACCTCCATTTAGGTGATTCGGATTTTATCTCGCCAAGTCGCCAAGACGCAAAGTTTAAGAAATTTAGACGAAGAAAACTTCATTTATGAATTCTCCGAGCTTGGCGTCTTTGCGCCTTTGCGAGAGATATCATTTTCCGATTCTTCCATTATTCTGATGCTAGACCTCATTACGATCGACCAGAAACGAGCAGCCATCCGACAACTGCGTCATGCGGCCGAGAAACAAACTGCCTTTGGCCATCAACAGCGCATTGCGAATCGCGCCGCTTTCCAGCGCCGCCTTGGCGTGGCCCAAGTAAACGATCGCCGACGGAATATGTCCTTGCGTCGGTGCATAGCCTAACATGCCGCGCGTGCGGACGAAATCTTCCATCTGGTTCTTCTGAATCTGCCCGCGCATGACTGCTAGAGCCGCGAGAGTTAAATAATTTGTCCGTGGCACATCGCCGCTGCCCGACGGCACAGTAATCTCGGGATTGTGCAGTTCGACGCCGTAGCGGTCGACATCGGTTAATTTCATGCCGAGCTTGGCCAGCGGCTTCTCGGCGAGTTCCTCCGCCATCGCTTGCGGCGAGCCGCCCGCGCGCACCGGATGAAACGCCGCGGAGTCCAGCCGCATGCAAACCTGCCCCGGTTTCGCCGCGCTGAGGATCACCGCGAAACTGCCGAGCATATCTTCGAGCACCGGCATACTTTTTTTCAAATGCGATTCGAACTTCATGCCAAGCTTGGCCAACGAGCCGCCGGCGACAACGGCAACCCGTTTTGCCACACCGGCCTGAATCATGCTCGCGCCCTGCACCAACGCGTACATCGGCCCGGCGCAGAACGCTTTGACATCGCACCCTGAAGCATTGCCGCAGCCGACATCTTCGGCGATCGCCTTGGCGAGATTGCCGCCGCCGCGGTTGTAGCGATCGCCCACCGCTTCTTCCGAACAGCTGATGACGAAATCGATATCGTTGGCGTCAAGCGCCAACTGCTTGAGCACCAAGCGCAACGCATGCGCGGCGGAAACCTTACCGCACAAATTTTCCAGCAATACTTCGGCGGCGAGACTAGCATCTTCTTCGTGCGCCGCCTCAAACGCACCGACCAACTGAGTGCCGGAATAAAGCGGCAGCGCGCCTTTATCGCAGAGAGTTTGAATTTCGCCGAGCGGTTTGAAGCGCGCCGCGCGGCCGATGGAATGTTTCGCCGCGTGCGCCTGAAACCATTTCTCCTCGAAGGAAATCAGATCGAACTGATCCGCGCCGGCGAGCAGAGCGTAGCACTGATTCTGATCGACTAAGTCGCCGAAGCGCCCCTGCGCCGTCGCCCCTTCGATTAGCTTCTCGTACCAAGGCTGCGGCAAATCGCGCAGCTTCTCCGGCGCGATGTTGCCGATATAAACCTGATGCGGCGCATAAGCCGTCGCCGCCGGAAAATCGCGCAAGCGTTTCGCCAACTCCGCGCCCAACCCCGGCTGCACCCGCAACTCGCGCAACGGCTTCGAACCGAAGCGGACTAAATCCGGCACATGGGTCAAGGAATACGAAACGCCTTCAATGCCGACACGATTGGGTTTTGCTGATTGCTGCATTCGATGAATCCAGTGCTGTAGTCGAGCTGCGTTTAAACGAATGATGCTATTTGGCTTTCAGAGGAAACCGTTCGGGATGGGCGATGATTTCTTCGCTCAAATCGACATCGAGATCCGGCCAATAGAAGTGGCCCGGCGTGGGCTCTTCGACGTTTAGAATTTTCCCCACTGGCGCATCCATAAACCAAGGAAAATGTTCATAGGACATGAACAACTCGTGGTCGCCGGCCAACAACCAGACGCCATGATTTGAAACATGAGTAACTTCAACCGGGGAAGTGTTCTTCCCAAGCGCGCTTAAGCTCATCGTAGTGCTCCTCGATAATCTGCTCGATCTCCGCAAGTTGGCTGCGTGACAATCCAAAATCTTTTGTAGGGGCCGACCTGCGTGTCGGCCCTCCGAACGGGCGGACAATGGAGCGCGGACATTCTTGTCCGCGGTTAATCGCGGGTTGGAAGACCCGCGCTCCCTTATCCGCCCCTACCATCGCGGACACCTGTTTCAGCCTGAGACTGATCAGCCAAAGGCTGAGCCGTCTTCACCGTATCACCCGATCCGCCCGCACCAGCACATTCGGCTCAACCGTCACGCCGATCTGCTTCGCGGCTATCAGATTGATCACGAACTCAAACCTCATCGGCTGCTCGACTGGAATCTCGGCGGGCTTTGTTCCCTTCAAAATCTTGTCGACAAAGTCAGCGGCGTGTAGCTCATCAAGCCGCCGGCGTCAACAAACTCACTGTTTGTGTACATCGCCGGCAACCGGTTCTTTGCCGCGAAGTCCAACACTTGACGTTGCTGATCATTGAAAAGTGGACTTACGGTCGTAATGAGCGCCTGGGCGCCTTCCCTTTTCGCTCGCGCAAATGCGCCTTCAAAATCGTCAAGGCTTCGCACCTCAAGCGATAGAAGTTTGACTCCCAACGCCTTGGCCGCAGCCTCCATTTCTGTGAGGGTCGAGTTTCCCCTCGTGCTACCCGGTGACCAGAGGAAGGCCACCCGGGCAATCTTAGGGAAGGCTTCCTTGAGCAGTTCCAACCGTTTGCCATCTAGATCCGGCGCCATCAGGCTCAGTCCGGTGATAGTCCCGCCTGGTCGCGCCAGGCTGGAAACGAGCCCAGTTCCTACTGGATCGGCAGCAGTAGCGAATACGATGGGAATTGTCGCGCTCGCCTTTTTAGCAGCTAAAATAGCCGGTCCGGCGGCGGTGACGATGACGTCAACTTTGAGACCGACCAGCTCGGCGGCAAGGTCGGGCAACCTTTCGAGTTTCCCATCTGCATATCGGTACTCAATGACAATTTTTTTCCCGTCGACATAGCCAAGCTCGCGCAGCCGTCGGCGCAATGCTTCGACCCGGACCGAATAGGAGGCCGCGGAGGACGGGATCAGAATTCCTATCCGGGGAATTCTCGCCGCCTGCTGCGCCCGAGCTGCAACGGGCAGAGCCAAGAGCATCGAGCAAAAAGTTCGCCGAGTGATTTCTTTATGCATCAGTGTCTCCGCTTCTTCTTCCTCTCCCTCTGGGAGAGAGCCTGTCCTGAGCCAAGTCGAAGGAATAGAGGTGAGGGCTTGTAGGGGCGACGGCGGTCGCCCACACCCTCACCCTAACCCTCTCCCGCAAGCGGGCGAGGGAATCGGAGCCGCAGACGGAAATCCAAAATTGATCTGCCTATTGCCCATTGCCTCGTGCCTGTTGCCTTTCTAGCCCGTGAAGCTGTGATGTTTCAAGAACAGCTCGGCATCGCCGGCCGCGAAGAAAACCAATCTTACTTCCTCGATCGATTGATCGGCGAGCAAAAACTGTTCGATCGTTCGCGACGAGACCTTGGCCGCTTCGCTCAGGGGATAACCGTACACGCCGGTAGAGACCGCCGGGAAGGCAATTGACTTGAGTCCATGCTCGACGGCGAGACTTAATGAATTGAAATAGCAGGCGACCAATAGCTCCGCTTTGTCCGCGCCGCCGCGGCCGTAAACCGGGCCGACAGTGTGAATGACATGCTTCGCCGGCAATTTGCCGCCGGTGGTGATCACCGCCTGTCCCGTGGGTAATCCATCGGGATACTGCGTGCGGCGAATTTCTTTGCATGCCGCCAAAATCTCCGGCCCGCCGGCGCGATGAATCGCGCCGTCCACACCGCCGCCACCCAACAGCGTGCTATTCGCCGCATTGACGATGGCGTCGACTTTTTCTTTGGTGATGTCGCCGACCTTGATCGCCACCCGGCCAGCTAGAAAAGTTTTTACCGCCGTCATCATCTCTCCTGGGTTGTATTACGATCGTCTAAAGTTTGCGAGTCGGAAGGGCAACCACTGGGGGTTGCCCCTACACATCCGATTCCATTCTGCGAACTTTGCGTTCTTTGCGGCTGACACTCCGAATCCGAGCCGGGGCCGGTCGCGACCGGCCCCTACATAACCTTTGCGGCTAATTTCATTCTTCGCAAGCTCGATCGCGCTTGACTCCGGCGGCGCAATCGAGCCAAAGTACCAGCCGATTCCAGCTCAACGGCGCGAGGCTTTCGATGATCGTCAACTGTGTCGCCTATCAAAACGGCCAGCGGCTCACCAACATACCGGTGAGCGACATCCATTCTTATATTTCGCAAACCGATTGCTTCGTCTGGGTCGCGCTCAACGACGCGACGCCGGAAGAGATCCAGGCGATGCAAGAGGAATTCGGTCTCCACGATCTCGCCCTGGAAGATGCTCAGCACGGCCACGAACGGCCCAAGCTCGAAGAATACGACGGCTTTCTATTTGCCGTCTTGCAGATGATCGAACGGAGCGGCGACCAGTTGAACGTCGGCGAGGTCGGCATCTTCGGCGGCGCCAATTATGTCCTGTCGGTGCGCTCCCGCGCCGAACGCGGATTCACCGAGGTCCGCGCCCGCTGCGAGCGCGAGCCTGAACTGCTGCGCCACGGTTCGGGCTACGTGCTCTACGCCCTGATGGACGTGGTGGTGGACCGTTATTTTCCGATTCTCGACGAACTGGAAACCGAGATCGAAAACATCGAAGACCGCATGTTCGCCAACCAGAGCGCCAGAGAGAACATCGAAGCGCTCTACGATTTGAAGCGCAAACTGATGATCCTCAAACATGCCACCGAGCCTTTGCTCGAAGCCACCGGCAAACTCTTCGGCGGCCGGGTACCCCAGCTGGCGATCGGGCTGCAAGATTATTTCCGCGATATTTACGACCATCTCCAACGCTTGCACCAGTCCATCGACAGCCTGCGCGACATGGTGACCACGGCAATCTCAGTGGCGATCTCACTGATTACGATTCAAGAAAACGAAGTAACCAAACAGCTCGCCGCCTACGGCGCATTGATCGCCGTGCCGACGCTGATCGCGGGGATTTATGGCATGAACTTCCAGCACATGCCGGAACTCAACTCGCCGCTGGGCTATCCGCTGACACTAGCTGGGATGCTCGCCATCGATCTCTATATGTTCACGCGCTTTCGCAAAGCCAAGTGGATCTAGCCCAGCGGCGTTAGATTTTTCAGCGCCGGCAATAGCTCGCCGTAGCTGTGAATCAGCGCCTTCGGCTGGGCCGCGCGCAACGTCGCTTCGTCGTTGTAAGAATGCTCGGTCGAAAGCGCGATGGTGATCACTTCGAGAGCAGTCTCGCCGACTTTGCAGCCATCGGCGTTGTTGCCGGCCTTGATATAGCTCGCCGTGCCGCTCAGAAGAATCAGCCGCAGCTGTTTGGCGGCGTGCTTGCGGTAGAGATGATAGAAACCTTGTTCCTTGGCGTAGTAAGTTTCTTCTCGGTCGACGATCTCCTCGAAATAATCGCCGATGCCGACCTTCTGCATCGCCTGATGCTTGTAGCGCCGCCCGCCGGTGGTGATCAAAACGTTGCGCAAACCCGCGGCCCGAGTCTCATTCAACGACGCTTCAATGCCGGCGATGAAATCCGGCGGATTGACGTCGTAGCCATGCTGGCGCGCGATCTCCAAAGCGACCCGGCGAATCTCCACGCGCTTGGCTTCGTTGAACGGCAGATTGCGATCCTTGGCGAACTCATCGGCAAAAATATGCGGAATCAAAAACAGATCGAAGGGTCCGTCGGCGATCTTGCGCAACTGCTCGAAACTCAGCGGCGGCAGGTTGTAGCGTGGCAGCAGTTCGTTAGTGATGACGTGGACGCGCTGAATGTCGGTCTCCACGGTATCGGACATGGTGCGAACGAGAAAAGTTTCACTTGCCATAACGCTGCCCTCCACGGCAATGCTCAAGCTCAAATAATTCCAAATTCCATATTACAAATTTAAAATTGATCGAAAGGCTCCGAGATCTGGAATCTGGAATCGCTAGTCCTCAAACGGCAACTTATGTTTGCGCGCCGAATTGCACGCCTTGCAGCTCGGCACTAAATTCCCCTTGGTCGACTTGCCGCCGCGGACGACGGGAACCAGATGATCCATGGTCAACTGCGCCGGCGCGAACTTGCCGCCGCAGTGATGGCAAATCCCCGTCGCGCGCGTGCGCTTCCACCATTGGCTGGCGCGCAGCTCACGCGCCTTTTGCCGCTCGCGGCTGATTTGCTCCTCGGAAACTTCGACCAAAAACGGCAACGGTTCCATTTTCTCTCGTCTCTGTCTCTACTTGTACCACCGTTTGAGATTCTTCAGATAAATCCCGAAGCCCAGGGCGACGATGAAATACAAAGCGCTACGCCACACCGCCCAGCTGTCGCCGGCGCTCGAATAGTTGCGATACTCCCAGCCGGCGAAAAAAACGAAGAAGAGCACTGCGCTGGTGATGAGAATCTTGTGTGCGGTCAAAAGTTTCATCGTCGTTGGCTTCAATCAATCACAGGCGACGCGGCCAGTGCAAGCCGAAGGCGCGGCAAATCGTTGCCAGCCGACAAGTTCATGGTATAGGATTGCGATTATATTCTCAGGAGAACGAAGCATGAACAAACAAACCGTGGCCACCGACAAAGCGCCCAAAGCCATCGGCCCCTATGAGCAAGCGATCAAGATCGGCGATTTCGTCTACGCCTCTGGACAAATTCCCCTCGATCCCAAAACCGGTAACCTGATCGCCGGCGCCATCGCCGAACAAACCCGCCAGGTAATGGAAAATCTCAAAGCGGTCGTCGAAGCCGCCGGCTCGTCCCTCGATCGCGTCGTCAAAGCCACGGTGTTTTTAAAAAACATCGCCGACTTCGCGGCGATGAACGAAGTCTACGCCGAATATCTAGGCCAAGCGAAACCGGCGCGCTCGACGGTCGCCGTCGCAGACCTGCCGCGCGGCGCGCTGGTGGAGATCGATCTTATCGCCACATTGTAAGTAACCTGCGACTAGTTTCGCCTCCTGGGCTCGTTGAATAAGTTCAGCCATCCGAATCTTTCCTCCCTTTGGAAAAGGGAGGTTAGGAGGGATTTTTCCGGCGACGCAAAGACAAATCCCCCTTTCGTCCCCCTTTTTCAAAGGGGGATTCGATTACGGTCGCTATTAAAGACGAAAATCGAATTGGTCAGGAAAATAAAATCTACACCCCTATCACCAATCGCAACAAACTCTGCAGTACCAACTTGCCGACCGCGCTGAGGCTTTTCTCAACCAAGTCGTCAGCCTCGGCCTCGCCGTGGGGAAAAGCATAGATGCCTCGCGTACCGGTGACGATCCACGACTTCGGATTCTGATAAACGCTCGGCAACTTGGCGACGATCCCAGCCGGACCGAGCTTCTGCGCCCTGGTTTGTTTCTGAAATTCTTTGTAGCGGCGAAACTGGCCGCGGTTTAGCCAGATGCCGTCGCACCGATGGCAGCGCTGCAATTGAATCTCCTTCGGCAAGATCGGCTCGGCGAAAACATGCAGCGCCGCCGTGCAGCGCGGGCAATAAAGCGGCTTGTGCGTCAGCGCGGTCGAATCGTGCAACAATTCTTGATTTAACGGATCGATTCTCGCCGCCTCATCGGGGTCGACGGGAAACAGCTCCCACTTATCGCACCAGATGCCGCCGCAGGTGGAGCACTGATCGAGAACGATCAGCTGACCGGGATTGGCCCGCACCGTGACCTCGTTCATCGTGCGTTTACATTGTGGGCAACGGATCATGTGAAATCACTTCGGCGCATGCAATCGTTGAACGGATGAATGTGCAACACCGGCCATTTGATAGAGCAGTTGGATCCGGCGCTCGATCGGCGGATGGGTCGCCAAAAGATCGGCCAGGCCGCCATCTCGTTCGTCGACATTGCGGCGCAGCGGATTGGCGATGAATAAATGTGCCGTGCCGCGGGTCGCTTTGTGAAACGGCATCGCCGCGTCGCGGATTTTTTCCAGCGCGTGGGCCAGGCCGAGCGGATTGCGGGTAAATTCAACAGCGCAAGCATCGGCCAAATATTCGCGCTGGCGCGACACCGCCATCGCCATCAAGCGTGAGATCAGCGGCGATAGCGCCACGAGTATCAACGCCGGGAAAGCCAGCCAAGAACTGCCGCTGCTCGACCGACGCGAATAACGCGAGCTAAACGCCGAGCGCTGCGCCCAGTCGGCGAGCAGCGCGATGCCGCCCAAAAGAATGCTCACCAACACCATCACCATCGTGTCGTGATTGCGGATATGCGCCATCTCGTGCGCCACCACACCTTGGGTTTCCTCGCGATCGAGCAGCGCCAACAATCCGGTGGTGACGCAGAGCGCCGACGATTTTTCATCTTTGCCGGTGGCGAAAGCGTTGGGCGCGGGATCGTAGGTGACGTATATTTTTGGCATCGGACAGCCCGACGCCAGCGCCATTTCCGTGACCAAGTTGTGGAGTTCGCGGTGCTCGGGAATTTTGCCGTCCAACGGTTCGGCGCCCACCGAGGCGAGCACCCAATCGGCGCCATACTAAAATCCCGAGAGCGTCATGATCGTCGAGAAGCCCAGCGCCGACAAGGTCGCGATCGGCAGCGGCGCGCCGTCGGGGTGTTGTAGCAAAGTGATTATGTCAGGGGTTAACGGCAACGTAATTATGTCAGGGTGGAAGGATGACAACCCTGACAATGAAAGACGAGAAACGACTAGACGTAATTCAACGAGTATATCGCAGCGAGATCACCGTGGTTGAGGCCG
>SHYW01000110.1 GCA_009692615.1 Deltaproteobacteria bacterium
TTGGTCGTTTGCCCAGGCCTAACCCCAATCAGACAATCCGATCACATGATAAAACGCCCCGTCAAACTCGACTCTAAGTTTGCGCGCGATGGAGCGAATCTAGCAAGAGGGATCACATTAAGTCAATACTCAGGCCTGACCCCAATCACAGTGCTTCCGGCTGTCTTCGTGCTTCTATTTCCCAGCGGATCGAAGCTGTAGCTGGCGCGCCGCGCGATTCCAGATTCCGGATTCCAGATTCCAAATTCTCGGAGACAATTATGGAGCGAATAATTTGCCATCTGAAATTTGTGATTTGAAATTCTGAGCGAAGCGAAGACGGAGTAGTCGCGGCTGTCGGTGACGCTGGTCACCCGGTGGGCGTTGTCGTAATTGTAACTGTAAGTGACGTTCTGGGTTTTTTCCTGGACTACCTGGGCGATGGGGTTACGGATATAGGCGACCAAGTTGTTGGTGCTGCTGTTGCCGCTCTGGAGATAGCCGAGAGTGGCCTGGAGTGTGTAGCCGTTGGGCGGCGTGGATGAAGTGCTAAGCAGATAATCGCCGCTGCCGGAGTTGTAGTGGCGATAGAGCGCGGTGAGTCCGGTGCCGGAGCTGGTGTCGAGATAGCCGATGGTGCCGTCGTCGCTGTAGCCCGAGGGCTGGTCGGTTGTCGTCGAGTAATAGTGGCGGCCGGTGGAGCTTCTGTAAAAACGCTTGAGCGCCACCGCGTCGCTGCCGGAGTCCTGGCGCAGAAAGCCGATGGTGTCCTGGGGCGCGTAGCCCGCCGGCATGGCGATGTCGTTGCTATAGTAGTGGTCGGTTTGGGGAATGATTCCTTTGACTGGCACCGCTTTGTCTTATACACCGGTTAAATCCCCTTTGCCAAATTTTTCATGAACTCCGAACTCGTCGCCCTTTGCGCCTCCATCGCCTTTGCTTTGTTTGCCGTTTACGGCTGGCTCGGTTTGCGCGTGTCGACGCCGTTGACGGCGACGTTGGTGTCGTTGGCGGCGCGGACGTTGACGCTTGGCGTGGCGCTGGTTTTCGCTGGTGGGATTCCTGCGTTCGCCGCGCGCGCGCTTTGGATTTTTATTTTGCTTGGCGTCATGCAGACGGTCATCAGTCTGCTGACTTTCATCGGACTGCAAAAGATCGGCACGTCGCGCAGCCAGCCGCTGCGCAACAGTTATCCGCTGTGGAGCGCGATGATCGCCATCGCGCTGATGGGCGAGCGTGCCGGGTTGGCTATTCTGTTTGGAACTTTTCTGGTGGTGGTCGGCGTCGTCATGATCTCCTGGAAACCCGAAACGGCGGCGCCGAGTTATCGCTGGTGGCATGTGCTGTTTTCCACTCTTGCCGGCTTGCTTGCCGGCATCGCCTTTCCGCTGCGCCGCTACGGCCTGACGATCACCAATGCGCCGGTGTTTTTTAGCTTCGTCGTGGCGATTGTCTCGTTGCTCGGCACCTTGCCTTACACGCTTTGGACTCGCGGTGATCGTAATTTGAAGTGGCACGCCAAGGGCGTGTGGTATTTTTTTCTGTCGGGATTTTTCGAGGCGTTGGGCGCGTTGCTGACGTTAGTGGCTTTGACTACGGGCCGGGTGGTGATCGTCTCGCCGATCGTTGCGACCACGCCATTGTTTAGTTTGATCATCTCGCTGATTTTCTTGCGCGGTAAGGAAAAAATCACGATGATCACGATCCTCGGCACGGTTGCAGTGGTCGCGGGGACGATCGCCATCGCGCTGGGGCGCTAGACTTGTCAGCCTGCACTTCGTCGCAGCTTTGCGACTTCGTAAGTTATATTCAAGTCGAGATCCCTCGCTTCGCTCGGGATGACACTCGTGGAAGGATTCGCTTTTGACACAAGCGGGCTTTAATCACACTGCCCATGAAATGGCGTCGTAATAACTTGACAGCCCGACGCATCGAGCATATCGATTATCGAAAAGGGGAGACCAGCATGTGGTATATAGTTTTACGCCAGGCGGCCAAGCCGCGCGAGC
The DNA here is from genome assembly GCA_009692615.1 of Deltaproteobacteria bacterium. Taxonomy (NCBI): domain Bacteria; kingdom Pseudomonadati; phylum Myxococcota; class Myxococcia; species Deltaproteobacteria bacterium. Next base: position 1,989 of record SHYW01000110.1, read on the forward strand.
AATGGACGGTGACGCTGGATCAGCATTTGGCCTGGATGAAGAAGCAGCATGACGCTGGCACGATTTTATTTTCGGGGCCGACGACGGATCGTAAGTACGGTGTCTACGTGATTCGCGCGGCTTCGAAAGAAGCGGCGGCGCAAATCGCCGTCGGCGACCCGTACACGGCTGCGGGCTTTTGTTCCTTCGAGCTGCTCGAATGGGAAGTGCATCAGGTCATGGGCGCGGGACCGTTTTCGGCGGCGGAGATGCGGTCACATAAGTAGAAGCAGGCAATAGGGGGAAAGGCATGAGGCTTGTGGCGCGAGGCTTGAGTAAATTTGCTGTGCTGGCTGTGTTGACGTTGCTCGTACTTCCGCGGGCTGCGTCAGCCCAATCCGATTGGAAGAAAGCGTGGGAACAGACTGTCGAGGCGGGCAAGAAAGAGGGCGAGGTGGCGATTTATGGGCCGCATAATCCGGCCTATCAAAATGTCTGGGCGCTGTTTCAAAAAAATTTTCCGGAAATAAAATTCAACTTCGTGCCGGGCAAAGGTTCGGAACATGCTCAGCGCATCGTCGCCGAGCGGCGCGCCGGAAAATATCTCGCCGATCTTTTGATGGGTGGTTCGTCGACCTACGCGTCCTTCGCACCGGGGACTTTGGCGCCGTTGAAACCGTTGCTGATTATGCCGGAGGTTCTTGATTTGGCGAACTGGTTCGACGGCAAACTCTATTTCGCCGATCCGCAGAATAACGCCGCGCTGATTATCTCGGGCGAGATCGGCACCCGGCGCGGCTCGTACAATACCAAGCTCCTCGATCCCAAGGAGATTCAGTCCTGGTGGGATCTGCTCCAGCCCAAGTGGAAAGGCAAGCTGGTGACCTTCGATCCGCGCGTGGCCGGCGGCGGTGGCGAGACGTTTTTATTTTTTTATTACACGCCGGCATTGGGCGAGAAATTTATCACGCGGATTCTCAGCGAGACCGACATTCTCATCACCCGCGACTTGCAGCAGGGCACCGACTGGTTGGCTCAGGGCAAAGTTGCGTTTCAGATCGGCAGCGGCCAGCCGGTGATGAAAGCCAAGAGGCAAGGATTGCCGGTGGACCTGATGCCCAATCCGATGAAAGAGGGCGACATCATGGGCGGCGGTAGCTGCTGCATGTCGGTGATCGGCAAAGGACCGCACCCGAACGCGACCAAATTATTCGTCAATTGGATCCTGTCCAAGGAAGGGCAGAGCGCGTGGCAGAAATACACCGAGGTCAATTCCTTGCGCGTCGATATTTCCAAGAACGATCTCGATGCCGACGACGTGCCGCGCAAGGGCGTCAACTATTTCATGCTCAACTCGTCCAAGTATAACGGCATGGAAGGACGCAAGGGGCTGCACAAAATCGTCGACGCGGCGTTCAAGAAGGCAGGTAAGGACTAAAATGGCAGCGACAGTCGGTCTAATCGGCCTCGGCAACGCCGGTCGGCCCATGGCGCAGCGCATTCTCGGCGCCGGTTTTGAATTGACCGTGTTCGATATCGACAATGCCGCGGTGGACGAGGCCGAAAAGCAGGGTGCGCGGCGGGCGAGCACGGCGGCGGCGGCGGTGCGCGATTTCACGATTACTTTGCTGCCGTCGTCGGTGGAAGTGAAACAAGCGGTGCTCGGCGACAACGGCGCGCTGAGCGCGCTTACCAGCGGCCAGACGCTGATCGATTTGAGCGGCACCGATCCCGACTGCGCCCGCGAGTTGGAGGAGCGGCTGAGCGAAAAGCAGGCGATCTTTGTCGGCGGCACGATTCACGCCAGCGGCGCGCCGGCGATCGTTATTCCCAAAGGTTTGTTTTCCATCGTCATCGGCGGGGCCAAGGCGAAGATCGAGCCGGCGGCGAAAGTTTTGAACGCCATCGCCCAGACGATCATCTGTCTGCCCGAGCCGTGGATGCCCAAGGCGTTTAAGATCGCGATCATCTTATACGCCACCACCAACAACATCATTAGCGCCGAGATCTGTTCGTGGCTGATCGCCCAGGGCGCCGATCCGAAACTTTTTCTTAAGTTATTGCAAACCACCGGCTCGCAACCGTCGGCGGGTCGCATGGAAGAGTTCATGAAGCGCGACAACAACGACGGCGGCGCGCTCAGCAACAGCTACAAAGATTTTCGCCAAGCCTTGAACAGCGCCGCCAAGTTGGAAATCCCCATGCCGCTGGCGTCGATGGCGAACCAGATCCAAGAGATGGGGCGCGCGGCGGGCTTCAAGCGTTTCAATAGCCCGGCGGCGATGGGTAAGCTGTATGAGCTGCTAACCCACGTCGATCTGAGCGGCGCGATTACGGATGGTAAAAAGAAAGCTCCGTCGGAGCGTAAACCGAGCGTGGTTTGGTTGGAAGACTGAACAATCCTCGGCTTTAAGCCGAGGGGATCTGAATTCTTCGACTGGAAGTCGACTCTTCGTTCCGTCATGCCGGCGAAGGCCGCAATCCAGGATTGTTTTGGCACTGCGGCAAAAGTGGAGATGAATGCCGGCCTTCGCCGGCATGACAAAACCTTTCTTCGCTTCTAAGGTGAGGGATTTCAGCCATCCCCGAAAGAAACATTAAATTCCGCCGTCGCGGGAATGACGGAACCGGAATTCTGCTCTGAGCGCTAGATATTTCTCCCGACCCGTGCGAGTTTCAAAGTCATCTCTCAGCAAATTTTAACCAACGGAGAATCTCATGAAACCAAAATGTATTTTTCTTTCGCGAATATTGTTGGCATCTTTGTTTGCCGCAGCACAGGCGGCCTCAGCACAAGACTTCCAACCGCAGGTCGGCCAGGAAGGCAAAGATGTGATTTGGGTGCCGACGCCGCAGACGTTGGTCGACCGCATGCTCGACATGGGCAAAGTGACGGCCAACGATTACGTCATCGACTTGGGTTCGGGTGACGGCCGGACCGTCATCACCGCGGCCAAGCGCGGCGCTAAGGCACTCGGTATCGAATACAATCCAGACATGGTCGAGCTCTCCAAACGCAACGCGGACAAGGAAGGCGTCAGCGCCAAGGCTAATTTCGCCAAGGCGGATTTGTTCGAGAGCGATTTTTCCCAGGCGACGGTGATCACCATGTTTCTCTTGCCGGACATCAACATCAAACTGCGGCCGAAGATTTTAAATCTCAAAGCGGGCACCCGGATCGTTTCCAACTCGTTCACCATGGGCGATTGGACGGCGGATGAAACCGTCAGCGCCAAGGATGGCTGCGTTTCATATTGCACGGCTTATCTGTGGATCGTGCCGGCGAAGGTCGAAGGCAGCTGGCAGTTGGGCGACGGTGAACTGGCGTTGAAGCAGACTTATCAAATGATCACCGGCTCGCTCAAACGCGGCACTAACACGACGCAGATCGCCAACGGCAAACTCAACGGCGATCAGATCACGTTCAGCGCCGGCGGCGCGCAGTATTCCGCCAAAGTGAGCGGCGGCGCCATGGAAGGGACGGTTAGCAGCGGCGGGGGTTGGAAAGCGACTCGGGCGAGCAAGTAGATAACGTGGGTTCTTTAAGCTTCCCTGTGATTCACCGCAGAGGCGCAGAGCACGCGGAGTAAAGAGAGTTTGATTAGCAATGGGTCCGGACTCTGCGAACTCTGTGCCTCCGCGGTGAATAGGACTTCAACCGCAATCAGAACGGCCGCAATGTTGGTTTCGACACGGAACAAAAAATGAAAGTACTACGAAAATCATCTCGATATATTTTGCTCGCTCTGCTCGCGTTGCTTGCGATGGGCGCGCCGGCGCTGGCGCAACCGGCGAAGCAGGAATTTCAACCGCGGGTCGGCCAGGCGGGGAAAGATGTCGTTTGGGTGCCGACGCCGCAGGCGCTGGTCGACATGATGCTCGACATGGCCAAGGCGACGCCGAGCGACTACGTCATGGATCTCGGTTCTGGCGACGGCCGCACGGTCATCACCGCGGCCAAGCGCGGCATGCGCGCCCACGGCATCGAATACAATCCTGACATGGTGGAGTTGTCCAAACGCAATGCCGCCAGCGAAGGCGTGAGCGACAAAGCGACCTTCGCCAAAGCCGATTTGTACGAGAGCGATTTTTCTCAGGCGAGCGTGATCACCATGTTTCTCTTGCCGGAAATAAATTTAAAATTGCGGCCACGCTTGCTCGTGCTCAAACCGGGGACGCGCATCCTTTCGAATACTTTCACCATGGGTGAGTGGTCGCCGGATGAAACTAGCAGCGTCGACAAGGATTGTTTCAGTTGGTGCACCGCGCTGTTTTGGATCGTGCCGGCCAAGGTTGAAGGAACGTGGAAGTTAGCGGACGGCGAGCTGATCTTGAAGCAGTCCTATCAAATGCTCACTGGCACGCTGAAAACCGGTGCCGGCACGACGCCGATTACCGGCCGCATGCGCGGCGAGCAGATAACTTTCAGCGCCGGCGGCAAGGAATATGGCGGCAAGGTGAACGGCGATACCATGACCGGTTCGGTCCTCGGCTTTGGCAGTTGGCAAGAGCGGCGGGCGAGCAATTGAGCGTTGTGCAATTGCCTATCGCGTCATTGAAGTCTTCATTAACAATTCTGTCATTGCTGACAAGCCTCGCGCTCTTTGCTGGTTCCTCCCACGCGGCCCAGTCGGACTACGTACCCAAGTCGGGGCAGCTCGGCAAGGATGTCGTCTGGGTAGGCAACCCGGACGCGATGGTGCAAAAGATGCTCGACATGGCGGGCGTGATGCCGAGCGATTACGTCGTCGATCTCGGCTCGGGCGACGGCCGCAACGTCATCGCCGCCGCCAAACGGGGCGCCCATGGCCATGGCATCGAATACGATCCTGATTTAGTCGATTACTCCAAACAGCAAGCGCGCAAAGCCGGGGTCAGCGATAAGACCAGCTTCGAACGCGGCGACGTGTTTGTCGCCGACTTTTCCAAAGCCACGGTGGTGGTTTTGTTTCTCTTGCCGGAAATGAACCGCCGGCTCCGGCCGAGACTGTTGGATCTCAAACCCGGCACGCGAGTCGTCGCCAATACGTTTGCCATCGGCGATTGGAATCCCGACGAGATCGCCACCGATGTCAGCGGCTGCGAAAAGTTTTGCACGGCGCGCCTGTGGTACGTACCGGCCAAGGTGAATGGCGTGTGGAAACTGGCGCAGGGCGAACTGACGCTCAAACAAGTTTACCAAACTTTCAGCGGCAGCTTGAAAAATAGCGACGGCACATTTCCCATCGCCGGGCGCTTGCGCGGCGATCAGATCAACTTCCGCGCCGGTAAAATTCAATTCACCGGCCGGGTCGAGGGCGAGGTCATGGAAGGTTTCGCACGCACGGCTGGAGTAGACAGCAGGTTTCGCGCTAGCCGGCGCGAAAAGTAATCACTCAGTTGTTCAAATCATTGCTCTACCTATTACTGCTCGGCGGTGCCAGCATCTTCATGCTCTGGATCGCCATCGCGCGGCCAACGTTGAGCAAAACCGATGGGGCCAAACGTGCATTCGGCCCCAACCCGGCAACCCTGCGACGTCACGTCGAGACTCTTTCCCAAAGATTCGCGCCTCGGGATGTCGATCATCCGGAAAATTTGGCGAAGCTCGCGGACTACCTGGCCGGCGAATTTAAATCGTTCGGGGCGCGAGTCCGTTATCAAGAATTTACCGTCGACCATCTCACCTACAAAAACGTGTTGGCAGAATACGGCTCCGAAACCGGCGAGGTCGTGGTGATCGGTGCCCACTATGACACCGCGGGAGATCAACCGGGTGCCGACGATAACGCCAGCGGCGTGGCGGGACTGTTGGAGCTTGGACGGTTGCTCGGTCAGACGAAACTTACCACCAATGTGGTGTTGGCCGCGTATACGCTGGAAGAGCCGCCGCTGTTCGGCAGCGAAAGCATGGGCAGCGCCGTGCACGCCCACTCGCTTCGCAATGACGGCGCTTCGGTCAAACTGATGATCTCACTGGAAATGATCGGTTACTTCACGGATCGGCCAGACAGCCAGGGTTTTCCATTTTCCTTGCTCAAACTTTTCTATCCGTCGACGGGAAACTTCATCATCGTCGTCGATCGAGTATTTTCAGATCAAGCACGTCGATTGAAGGCGCGGATGAACGGCGTAAGCGAGCTGCCGGTCTATTCGATCAATGCGCCGGCTTGGGTGCCCGGCGTCGATTTTTCCGACCATGTAAATTTCTGGAAGCTTGGATATCCGGCGGTGATGGTGACCGACAGCTCTTTTTACCGCAACGACGCTTATCACAGCCGCCGGGACACGGCGGAGCGCCTCGATTATTCAAAAATGGCCCAGGTGATCGACGGCGTGTTCGCTTATGTGGCGCGTTGAAAGGCAGGTTTTTGAACAGCTGCCGTGCAGGAACCTACGGCGGGTGTTAAATGAACTTGCCGGTTAATGTTTCAGAAACCCGTAGGGTGTGCTGAGTTCGCGAAGCCCATCGCAATGTGAGATTTGCCGACGATGCGGTTCCCGTTGGTCACCGCATCCGACAATCATGAGCGGGTTATTTTCGAATGAGAGTGGACCGGGTTATTGTAAGGGCGAAAAATTTTTCGCCCTTACCTCGGTCTCGGAATAATGGCCACGTTTGTGATGTCGTGAATCGATTCCGATAGATCGCTTACAGTTTTAGTAGCCGCTTGGCGTTGCCTTCCAACATCAGCATCTTGTCGGCTTCGGGAATATCGAGCTGTTCGACTTTCTTCGCCGCGTCCCAATCGCCGAGATCGTACGGATAATCCGTTCCCACCATGATGTGGTCGATGCCGCCCAGGCCGATCAAGTATTTGATCGTGTCGAGGCGGTAGATCATGTTGTCGTAATAAATATTTTTCAAATAGGAGCTCGGCGCCATTTGCGCCTTGGCGGCGCGCGGTCCGGCGCGCACTGCCCAGCCTTGGTCGAAGCGGCCGAGATGGTAGGGAAAGAAGCCGCCGCCGTGCAGGATGCACAGTTTCAAATTCGGAAAACGATCGAACACGCCGCTGTAAGTCATGAAGCCGAAGCACAGCGCGCTGTCGGCGGGATTGCCGCAGATCAACTTCAGTCCGAAGGGATTCATCTTATCGGCGCCGGCGACATCTTCGGGATGCATGACCACGAGCACGTCGAGTTCCTCGGCCTTGGCCCAGAACGGGTCGTATTCCTGGGTGCCGTAATAATTGCCGTTGACGTTGGTGCCGATGTAGCCGCCGCGAAAATACAAATCGCGCACGGCGTGCTCCAACACTTTCGCCGCCCGCGCCGGATCTTGCAGCGGCACAGAGGCCATGCCGACGAAACGGTTGGGATATTTTTTGATCAGCTCATGGATGCCGTCGTTGTAAACGTTGGACCAGTTTTCACCTTGTTCGCCGCTGAGGCGGTAGCCGAGCGTCGCGGTGTGGGCTTCCAGCGCAGCCATGGCGAGTTTGGATTCATCCATCATTTTCAAGCGCTCGGCGATCGCCGGCAATTCGGGATGGAGTTGAAACGGTGGGCCGCCAGCGAATGACAGCGAGCGGTTGCCGTCTTTCTCGATCAGTTCGACGCCGAGATGCTTGCCGCGTTTCTTGGCTTCTTCGAGGAGCATTTCCGGCACGTAGTGATGATGGATGTCGATGGCGCAGGATTTAAGGGTGGTCATAGGAATTCCGTCCGTAAAAAATTCGCCCTCACCCCAGCCCTCTCCCAGAGGGAGAGGGTGAGATGAGAGCGAGAGATTAGCAGTGAAGCGCGGACTTCGCTACGTTAGTTGATGCAGAGTTGCTGGCGGCGCACTTTGCCGGGGCGGGCTTCCAAGCACTGGCCGTCTTCCACCACCGTCGTGCCATTGACCAGCACCGCTTTCATTCCGGGTGGATGGCGTTTCACTTCGGCGGCGTCGACCATGTCCGGCAGCTTAGCGCTGACCAGATCGTCGATCTTGTCGGCGTCGAAAATCGTCACGTCGGCGGGCATGCCTTCTTTGAGCAAGCCGCGGTTGAGTCGCAGTTTCTTCGCCGGGAAGCCGGTGATCTTATGCACGGCGGCTTCGAGGCTCATGAGATGCTTCTCGCGGCGCCAGTAGCCGAGGATTTTCGTCGGCGCGCCGTGCCAGAAGAAACGGTCCAAGTGGGCGCCGACATCGGTGCCGATCAAGCTGGTGTCGGATTTGATCATTTCCGCCAGCAGCTCGGGATGGGCGTTGGCTAATCCATGATAGAGAATCTGCGAGTTGAAGTTGTCTTCGATCCAGATATCGAAGAACGCGTCCACCGGTTGTTTTTCGGTGAGACGGGCGACATCGGCCATGTTCTTTTGCTCGAGTTTCTTGAGCTCGGGTTTTTCCAGGTGCTCGAACACGACGCGGTCCCAACCATGCCATTCGGGGAATTCCAACTTGCCTTGGCAGGCGATGCGCTCTTGCTCGATCTTGCGGCGCGTCTCTTTGTCCTTGAGCTTAACTTTGAGATCGCTGGAATTCTTGATCGCTTCCCAAGTCGGCAGGCCGTTGAACAGGAAGCAGTCGTCCAAGTTGAAGCGGCGAATATGCTGGTAGGGAATCACCACGCCGTAAATATCCTGGCCGCGCTTCTGCGCCTCTTCCATATACTTGATCGATTCCATGCCCGCGGCTTTCGCGCCCGGACGGACGCGGAACTCGTTGCCGATTTGCAGCGTTTTGATCTTGGTCAGCATTTCCGGCACGCCGGATTCCGGCTGGAGCACCATTTGAAAGCCGTTGAACTGAAAGCATCCTTTGTACTCCGCCGCGACGTTGGCGAGTTCGATGATCTCGCTATGTTCGGCGAAGGTGCTTGGGGTGCCGGCGTGAATCGCCGGGCCGCCGCGCGGGCTGGTGGAGAAGCCGATGGCGCCGAGCTCCATGCCTTCGCGCACCATCGCTTTCATCGCGTGCAGCTCTTCGGGATTCGCAGCTCTCTGATAAGCCGCTTCGCCCATGACCGTCAAACGCACCGGCGAGTGGGGCATGAGCGGCAGACAGTTGATAGCGATCTTGCCTTCGAGATAATTCAAATATTCACCGAAGGTGTTCCAGTGCCAGTCCTTGTCGTCGACGTACTTGTCGAGCACCCGGCGCAAATAGGCGACCAAAACTTTGCGCGGCTCGGGTAGAGGCGGCACCGGGGCGCACGACGCGCCGCAATCGCCGATGACGATGCTGGTGACGCCGTAGTTGACCACCGGATTGCCGTTGGGATACTGGACGACGAAGGCATCCATGTGGGTATGCGAGTCGATGAAACCAGGCGCCACGACATGGCCCTTGGCGTCGATTTCTTTTTTGCCGGCGCCGACATTTTTGCCGATGGCGCTGATGTTTTCGCCGTCGATGGCGACATCGGCTTCAAACGCCGGGCTGCCGGTGCCGTCGATCACTGTGCCGTTCTTGATGACTACGTCATGAGTCATAATTGGAATTCCTCCATTCGGTCGTTAAGAATAATTTCTTATCCCACTGAATTTAGCCTTCTGTCAACTGCTTAGAAGCCGTTTCGAGTTTCGGGTTGCGAGTTTCGAGTTTCGGGTTAATCGGAAATGATAGATCTCCCGGTGATTGTAAGCCGCGCTCGTGTGCTTCGAACGATAAACCAGATCTGGAATTGCGGACGGCAATTAACTTGCCGAATCATCGCTAGACGTTGAATCTCGCTAAGCCGGTAGGGTGATTCCGAGTTCCGGGGATTGTCTTAACCGGGAACTCGGAACTCTAAACTCGAAACTTTTAGACCGCGTCATCGGGCCGCTCGTATTTCGCTTTGCCCATGCGCTCTTTGATCGTCGGGTAGGCGATTGTGAAGATGGTCACCGCGATGAGGCCAAGAACCGTCGGGAAGAGCAGCCATTTGGTGCCGTAGGCGGCGGTGGAAATCCACAGATAATTCTCGGCGATCTTGCCGAGCGTGAGGCCGAGAACCAGGGGCGGCCGTGGCCAACCGAATCTGATCATGAAGAAGCCTATGAAGCCGAAGATCAGAGTGACCACGATGTCGGCGAGATCGTTGTTCGCGGTAAACGACCCGATGAAGACAAGTATCATGAGAAAAGGAATCAACAGCGTGCCGCGGACGAAGGTCAACTTCGCGAGATGATTCAAGACGCAGAAACAAAGTCCGGCAACGATGATGTTGGAAATGATCAGCACCCAGACCATTGAATAGGTGACATCGAGGCGTGACTTGAGCATTTCCGGCCCAGGGTTCAGTCCGACGATCAACATCGCTCCCAGTAACAACGCCATGCTGCCGCTGCCGGGGATACCGAACGCCAGGGTGGGAACGAGGTCTCCTCCGCGCGTCGAGTTATTCGCCGCGCCGGGGCCCAGGACGCCTTCGACCGCGCCCTTTCCAGCGCGCGACTTATCCTTCAAGCCTTGCACCGCATGAGCGTAGGATATCCATTGGGCGATATTGGCGCCGAGCACCGGGAGAACGCCGAAGTAGACGCCGATCAAGCTGCAACGCACCACTAACGCCCAATGACGGAAGGTGTCTTTGACGCCTTCCATGACACCGCTGAGTTTTTCCGCCTTGCCGCTGGCGATACTGGTGCCGCGAACCGCCAGATCGACGATCTCGGGAATCGCAAACATGCCCACGACCACCGGGATGAGATCGAGGCGGTCCCACAGGTAAAGAGTTCCGAAAGTGTAGCGCAACGATCCCGTTTGAGGGTCGACGCCGATGGCAGCCAACATCAGGCCCATGCCGCCAGCGAGAAGGCCTTTAATTAACGACGGACCGGCGAGTGTGCCGATGAAGGTAATGCCCATGATCGCGATAACGAACAGCTCAGGCGAGCCGAACAGCAACACCAGCGGCCGCATGATAGGAATCGATAGGGCCAAAGACAGGCCGCCGATTACCCCGCCCAGTAGAGAGCTCATGATCGCCGCTCCCAAGGCTCTGCCGGCTTCGCCTTTTTTTGACATCGGATAGCCGTCGAGTATCAAGGCGGCCGAGGATCCCTCCCCGGGAATCCCAAACAAGATTGAAGTGAGGTCGCCGGTAGTTCCGGTGACTGCAAGCATGCCGAGCAAGAACGCAAAGGCCGCGATCGGCTCTTTGATCGAGTAAGAAAACGGCAGCATCAACGCCAAAGTCGACAAGCCACCGATGCCAGGCAGTAGGCCGACGAAGAAGCCGATCATAATGCCCAACAACATGTAGCCGAACGCGGGCCAAGCAACGGTTTGCCAAAAGCCGGATATTGCCGCCTCAAGCATTTTTTTCTCCTGTAGTTATCTTAACATGTGGAGCTTGCTAATTATCGCATCTTGAAATGTGGGTCAACTGAATTTACCGCAAATGTTTAAGGACGGAGAAGAATTCCGACAACCTTAGAACGCTTGAACTTTTGCCTTCGATAAACTCAGGCCCTGAGCCCGCCGAAGGGAACTCTTGAACGAGCGTCTATCCATGAACAGCTTTTTTGCAGCGCATCTATTTCGTCAATAGCTTTTTCAGCCAGGCGACGACTTCCGGCGGCTGGCTGGTTACTTCTTTGGCGAGGGCTTGTAATTCCTCGCCGCTCACTGCGTCGGTGCTCCAGCCACGCTTGGTGATCTCGTCCAAGAACTCGGGATCTTTGAGCGTCCTAATATAAGCGTCGCGGAGAATTTTCGTTTGCTGCGCCGATAGGCCCGGCGTCGAGACGATCGGCCGCGAGCCGAATAGGCCGCTGTTGAGATAGACCGTGGCCAGCCGCCGTTTCGCTTCCGGCACTTTGTATTGATCCATCAATTCCCAAATCGTCGGCACGTCCAATAGTTTAGGATGGCGCTTGCGCTCCATCTGCATGACGACGCGGACAAAACCTTTTTTCACCCAGGTGGGAAACGGTTCGCGGCCGAAGAACGCGTCGATGGTAAAGGCGCGGCATTGGACTTCACCGCGTTCCATCGCCAGATCTTGATCGGCGCCGCCGGGATAGCCGCTGATGACTTTGAACTTCATGCCCAGCGTATCTTCCAAAACCCGCGGCAGGTCGTAGCCGCTGCTGCCGACGCCGGTGGCGGAGCAGCGCGGTGGATCGTTGGTGGCGCGCAGATCGTCGATGGTTTTGAACGGCGCGTCGGTGCGCATGAAGAGCAGAAAGCCGCTCCGCTCAGGTGTGCCGATCCAGGTGAATTTGTTCCAATCGTATTGCACTTCGTTGCGGCCGATCAGCTGGGCGAAATAAAGCGCGCCGCCGATGGTGCCCATGGTCAGTCCGTCTTGCTTGGCGATGTTGTAGATGTAGTTGGCGGCGATCATGCCGCCGGCGCCGGGCATGTTCTGCACCACAAAGTTGGGATTGCCTGGCATGTACTTGCCCAAGTAACGCGTGTAAGTGCGCGCCCACTGGTCGTGGGAGTCGCCGGCTTGATAGCCGACGATGACGCGGATGGTTTTTCCTTGGTAGAAAGGCGTCTGGGCGAAGAGGTCGGCGCTGAAAGCGCTGAGAAGCAATACGACTGCGAAGGTGACGCGATTCATGATGTCCCTCAGATTGGTTGGAGTGTTGGAGTACTGGAGTGATGGAGTATTGGGTTCGGATTTTCCGGAGCATCACTCCAACACTCCATCACTCCATCACTCGAATTGTTCTCCGTTCTACTTCGCTAATAGTTTCTTCAGCCAGTCGATCACTTCCGGCGGCTGCTCGATGACTTCTTTCGCCAGCGCTTGCAAATCTTCGCCGCTGGTCGGGCGGATTTCCCAGCCGGCTTTTTTCGCTTCGCCGAGGAAGTCGGCGTCCTTCATGGTTTTGCTAAAGGCTTCGCGCAGTATTTTCACGCGCTCGACGGGGATTCCCGGCGTCGCCAGGATCGGCCAGGCGCCGAAGCCGCCGACGCCAAGATAAACGATGACCTGGCGCCGCTTGATCTCCGGCGTTTTATACTGCTCCATCAACTCGAACAGCGTCGGCACGTCGGCAATCTTGGGATTTCGCTGCCTGGATGTTTGCAACAGCACGCGCACGACGCCGCTCTTGTACCAGGTGATAAACGGTTCGCGGGCGAAAAACGCCGCCACGGTAATCGCGCGGCAGTGCGCTTCGCCGCGTTCGATCGCCAGGTCCATCTCCGCGCCGCCGGGATAACCGGTGATCAGGTTGAACTTCAAACCAACCATCTCCTCGAAAAGCTTCGGCACATCGTGGCCGCTGGTGCCGACGCCAGTGGCGGCGCAGCGCGGCGGTTCCTTGGCTTTGCGAATATCATCGAGCGTCTTGTACGGCGAATCGGCGCGCATAAATAACAGATGGCCGTTGCGCTCCGGCGCGCCGATAAAATTGAATTTCGGCCAATCGAACTTGGCTTCTTTGCTGCCGATGAGCTGCGCGTAATAAAGCGCCGGAGAAGGGGAGCCGAGGGTCAAGCCGTCGGGTTTGGCGATGTTGTAAACATGATTGGCCGCGATCATCCCGCCCGCGCCCGGCATGTTCTGCACGATGATCGCCGGATTGTTGGGAATATGTTTACCCATATGGCGCGAGTAAGCGCGCGCGAACAGATCGTGCGTGTCGCCGGGCAAGTTGCCGACGACGATGCGGATGGTCTTGCCTTGGTAGAAATTCGCTTGGGCGAATACTCGTTCAAGGTTCAAGGGGTTCAAGAGTTCAAGGACGAAAAAGATTGCGATGCCTATGCCCTTGAACGTTTGAACCTTTGCCTTCGTCCCTCGACAGGCTCGGGACGCGGAGAGCCTGCCGAACCGCGATAAACTCAGGCCCTGAGCCCGCCGACGGGAACTTTTGAACAGATATATTGTTCCATGCGTCATGAAGAATCTCCCTTTCTATGGCGATCACATGCCCAAGACTTTTTTCATTCGTTCGACGACTTCAGGCGGCGTCGCCATCGCTTCCTTGGCCAAGGGTTCAAGCTCATCCCAAGTCGATGGATCGATTTCGAGCTTGCGCCGTTCCGCCTCCGCTAAGAATGCCGGGTCGTTAACCGACTTGTTAAAAGCTTCGCGGATTATCTTCAAACGGTCGGGGGGAACCCCCGGCGGGGCAACGATGGGCCGCCCCAGATCGCTGGCGATCAATATCACCTTGGCGAGCTTGCGCACCGGTTCGCTGGTTTTGTAGCGATCCATCAGCTCGAACATTGTCGGCACGTCTTTCAAGCGCGCGTCGCGCTTGTTGCCGGTTTGATAGAGCACGCGCACGAAGTTTCGCTTGCGCCAACTGAAGTAGGGCTCGCGGGCGTGAAAGGCGGTGATGGTGAAAGAGCGGCAGACCACTTCGCCGCGCTCGACGGCGAGATCGACATCCTGACCGGCCTGGTAGCCGGTGACGATCTCGAATTTAGTGCCGATGGCTTCTTCGAGCAGCTTGGGAATGTAATAGCCGGTCGACGTGGTGCCCGAGGTGCCGCATTTGGGCGGCGTCGCGGCGCCGCGCACGTCCTCGATCGATTTGTACGGCGTGTCGGTGCGCATGTACATCATGTGGTTCGAACCGACCGGGCTGCCGATCCAAGCAAATGTATTCCAGTCGTATTTTACTTCCGGTCTTTTTACCAGTTGATCGAAATAGAGCGCAGGATAGATCGCGCCGAGGGTCAATCCGTCGGGCTTGGCGATGCTGTAAACTTGGTTCGCCGCGATCAGCGACGCCGCGCCGGCGACATTCTGAATAATGATATTGGGACTGCCCGCAATATACTTCGGCAAATACTCCGCCAGTAGCCGCGGGTACAGATCGTAAACATCGCCGGCCTTGGTGCCGACGATCATCGTGATGGTTTTGCCTTGGTAGAAATTCGCTTGGGCGAATGCTTGTTCAAGGTTCAAGGGCTTCAAGAGTTCAAGTGAGAGAATGAAGAATACCAACGAGAAACCGTTGAACGTTTGAACCTTTGGACCTTTGAACGAAAGTTGAAATCCTCGCGTCACGGATCACCTCATTCTTATCTAGCGTCGCTGGCGCGAGTAAGAAATATCGTGGAGTCGATTCTGAATGCAATCAAAAAATCTTACTACTGCCTATTGCCCACTGCCTATTGCCTACTTGTACACCTTCGTCACCCGCATGAGCACGATCGGTGGAATTGTCAACTTTAACGCGTCGGCGGTTTTGAGATTGAGATGCAATTCGAACCCCATCGGTCGCTCGACCGGCAGTTCGGCGGGCTTGGTTCCCTTCAGGACTCTGTCGATGAGATAAGCGACGCGCTTGTAGACTTCTGACTCGTCGGGTCCGTAATACATCAACCCGCCGCTGGCGACAAATTCTCCCCGAACGGATATCGTCGGCAGCCGATGTTTTAGCGCCAGATCCGCGATCCGTTTGTAGTTAGAAATGTTGACCGAGGCCCCCGTCACGGAGAGAGCGGCGCTACGCGCCTTGATGGCTTCTTTGAACGCGCTCTCCAATTGGTCGGCGCTGCTTACTTCCATGGAATGAAGTTGCAGACCCAGTGCCCGTGCCGGGTGAAGACTTTCTTTCCATTGGTCCGCAGAGCCTGCAGCCCGTGGATCCCACAGCACCGCGACGCGGGAGAGCTTGGGAACGGTGTCCTTGAGCAACTCCAGCCGCTTGCCGGCCAACTCCGAGGTCATTTGGCTGAACCCCGTGAGGTTCCCGCCCGGCCGCGCCAGGCTATCGATCAGCCCAATCACAACCGGATCACCCCCACTCGTAAAAACGATAGGAATCGTCTTGGTAGCGTTCTTGGCGGCCAGGGCAGCGGGCGCCCCTGTCGCGACTATGA
>SHYW01000111.1 GCA_009692615.1 Deltaproteobacteria bacterium
CGCGGCTTGCGCAAATTTCTCTGGTGGTGAATTCTCTCGGATTCGGATGTGCCTCTCGCAAAGCCGCAAAGACGCCAAGTTCGGAGGGGAAAGATAAATATTATGACGGATTATTTTCAGCATTCTTCTCCGACCTTTGCGGCCTTGGCGCCTTTGCGAGAGATACTCCGAGTTTTGGTTGCGGCTCTGCTGCGCTAAGTTCTTTGCGGTTAATATTCCGAATCCGAATCGCTGCCGCGAATTACTTGCGCTTCATCGCCCAATAAATCTTTTCCGCCGACAGCGGCAGCTCGAACAGCCGTACGCCGCAGGCGTCGGCGATGGCGTTGGCAATCGCCGCGGCGGTCGGCACGTTGGGATTTTCCGCGATCGCTTTGCCGCCGAACGGCGTCGGCCCCGTGGGACTTTCGACCAGAACGGTTTTCAACGGCGGCACGTCGGCGATGCACGGCAGCTTCGCTTCGCCCAAGCTCAACGTCGCGATCTTGCCGTCGACCAGTGGGTTCTCTTCCATGGTCGCGAAGCCGAAGCCGGTGATGATACCGCCTTCGATCTGTCCGGTGAGCGTCAGATGATTGAGTACCGTGCCGGTGTCGTGCGCCGTGGTCAGATTCAAAACCGTCACCCCGCCGGTGGTCGGATCGATTTCGACCTCGGCGACTTGCGCGGCGAAGCCGGTCACCTTGGGCATGTCCTTGGGAACGTAATTACTGAGATGAAAAACCGGACCGCCGTTTTCTTTCACGGCTAACCTGATCATGTTCTCAGTGGTCGTCGATTTTTTGTTGGGTGCGGTTAATTTTCCGCCCTGTTGTTGAATCTCTTCCGGCGCGCAGCCCAACTCCCGCGCCGCCAAGGCGACTAATTTCGCGAGCACCTCGTGCGCCGATAAATTCACTGCGTGACCGGAAGTATTAGTTTGTTTGCTGCCGCCGGTGCCGGGATCGAAAGGTAAACTATCGGTGTCTTTGAAAACCACGCCGACTTTTTCCGGCGCCAAGCCGAGAGTCTCGCAAACCATCTGCTGGCTGACGGTGTAATAACCCGGCCCGACGTCGGGCACGCCGGTGAGAATATTCACCTTGCCGTCGGCTTCAAGCGTTAGTGCAGAGCTCGCTTTGCCTTCCGGCGTGCCGCGATCGTAGAGCGCCATGCCCCAGCCGCGATTTTTCTTCGGGCCGCCTTTTTTCCAGCCGGAAGTTTTGACGATGCGCTCCAGCACCTCACCCATGAGAATGTGACTCCACTTTTCACCCATGGGATTGGCGTCGCCATCGTGGAGAATATTTTTGCGGCGCAATTCTAGCGCGTCGATGCCCATCTCCTTAGCGATGATCTCCATCTGCGATTCGAAGGCGAAGACCACTTGCGGGCTACCGGGCGTGCGCGTCTGCGTGCAGGGAACTTGGTTGGTGTAGGAACAAAAAGTCCGGACGTCGATGGCCGGACAGCGGTACATGCTCGCCAAGCGCCGCCCGCCGAGCACGGTCACCTGCGGATTGGCCTTCTGCGAACCGTAGGCACCGCCGCTAAAATAAATATCGCTTTTGACCGCCAACAGCGTGCCGTCAGCCGCAACACCGGTTTTCACCGTGATCACCGACGGATGGCGATGGCCGCCGATCAAAATTTCTTCGCTGTAGTCGAGGACTAATTTTACCGGCGTGCCGCCGCACGCTTTCGCTAAGTAATAAGCGATCGGCACATCGATCAACGACGCCTTGGCGCCGAAGTCGCCGCCGACGTGAACGATGTGGATTTTTATTTTTTCCTGGGGCACGCCGAAGTCTTCTGACATCTGTTCGCGCAAGCCCCACGGCCCTTTGTTCGACGCCCAGACTTCAACCTGGCCGTTGGAATGAACCTGCACGGTACAGGCGCAGGGCTCGATATAACCATGATGCGACAGCGGCGTGCGAAAAGTATGCTCGAAAACCCGCGTTGACTTGGCGAAGCCGGCTTCGACATCGCCGTTCTTCCACTGCACGTAGGATTGCAGATTGTGTCCGGACATTCCTTCAGGCAGCTTCGGCGTATTTTTATATTTGTTGCGATCCTCATGAATCAGCGGCGCGCTTGGCTTGAGCGCCTCCACCGGATCGTCGACATAGGGCAGCGCTTCGTACTCGAAGTCGATCAAACCGATCGCCTCATCGGCGATCGCTTCGCTGTCGGCCGCCACCGCCGCGATGGCGTCACCGGCCATGCGCACCTTGTCGTACGCCAATACCGGCTGGTCTTTCACCCGCGTGCCGACAAAGATATCTTTCACATCCGCGCCAGTGAGCACCGCGCGCACGCCGCGCAACGCCTTGGCTTTCGCCGTGTCGACTTTAATAATTCGCGCATGCGCCACCGAAGCGCGCAGCACCTTCGCCCAGAGCAAACCTTCAAACGGCAAATCCGCCGCGTACTTGGTCTGCCCAGTTACTTTGCCGTACCCTTCGACGCGCGGCAACGTTTTACCAATGGTGCGATAAGCCACAGTTTACCTCCGAATATTATTCTAGATTGCCGATTGCCGGATACGTGTAGGGGCCGACCTGCGTGTCGGCCCTCCGAACGGGCGGACACCCTTCGTCTCCGCTCAGGGCAGGCGACGGTCCGCCCCTACCAACGCCTGTTGCCTCTCACCTCACGCCTATTTTCTAACCTCATTCGCCCGCGCCAGTAGTTCGACCGGAATCGTGTGACCGATCTGCTTCGCCGCCTTGAGGCTGATGACGAATTCAAACCTCATCGCCTGCTCGACTGGAAGTTCAGTCGGTTTGGCGCCTCTCAAGATCTTGTCCACGAAAACAGCCGCGCGCCGAAGGAGGTCAGTGGAGTCGATCCCGTAGTACATGAGTCCGCCCTCATCGACATACTCCTTCTGCGCGTAAATAACCGGCAACCGGTATTTGACGGCAAGCTCGACGATCCGCTTTCTTTCGGCGAAAAAGATGGGGCGGATCACCATAATCGCATTGACCTGCTTCTGCTTTGCGGTTTTAAAGAAGCTCTCTAAACCTTTGGCGTCCGGTTGAGTCTCGATCTCCTCCAATTCCAGCTTCAGGTACAGAGCCGCAGCCCTGAGATCTTTCATTTGGAGGTCGCTTGATATTGACCTGCTGGATCCTGGTGCCAGAGGTAGCTGCGGAAGTCCAACTCGAGCGAGCTTCGGGACCGCGTCCTTGAGTACCTCCAGCCTTTTGGTATTTAGCTCGACCTGTAATGTCGAAACCCCCGTGACATTGCCTCCCGGCCGAGCCAGACTAGCAATCAGACCCGCACCCACGGGGTCCGCAGAGCCCGTCATCACGATGGGAATGGTAGTAGTGGCGCGCTGGCCGCTAACGCCGATGCCGTGGCTGTGACCACAATTAGATCAACCTTAAGACGAACCAACTCCGCGGCAAGCTCAGGTAGACGGTCGGCCTTTCCTTCGGAAAACCGGTACTCAATGGTAATATTCTTTCCCTCGATCCAGCCAAGCCTTCGCACCTCCTGCCAGAACGCCAGCAGGCGAACCGCGCTGCCAGAAGCAGTGGTATTATCCAGGACACCTATGCGAAAGATTTTTCCCGCCTGCTGCGCGTGGGCTGAAAAGGGAAAAGCTAAGAGCACAGAGCAAAAAGCTCGCCGAGTGATTTTTTTGTGCATGGGTTTCTCCGATTCTTCTTCCTCGCCCTTTGGGAGAGGATCGAGGTGAGGGTCCGGTGTTCCAACGCAACGGCCCTCACCCTAACCCTCTCCCAGCGGGAGAGGGAAAAGATGGGGTACTAATTCAAGTTATACAGCGCCGCACAATTATCCCAGAGAATCTTCTTCTGGCTCTGCTTCGAAACGTTTTTCATTTCGAGAAATTCCTCCACCGCTTCAGGGAAATCCGAATCGCCGTGGGGATAGTCGGTGGAAAAGACAATCTTATCGTCACCAATCAAATCGATAATCATCGGCAGCTCTTTTTCATGCTCGGTAGAGATCCAACACTGGCGCTGGAAGTATTCGCTGGGCTTAAGCTTGCCCGCGGTCGGGAAGCGGCCTTTGGCCATGGCGTTGTCCATGCGGTGCAGCAGGAAAGAAACCCAGCCGCAGTAACATTCCAAGAAAGCTAGTTTTAATTTCGGGTGGCGCTCACACACGCCGCCGCCGATGGTGTCGACCATGGCAACCATGTTTTCCAACGGATGGGACACCACGTGGCGCAGCAATAAATTGTCGCCGAAGCGGTCGCCGATCTGCGTCACTTCGCCGGCCGCCGTGGCCGAGTGGAAACCGATAGGTACGTTAAGTTCTTCAAGGCACGACCAGAGCGAATCGAAATAACGCGCGTGCCAGGGCAGATTGCGCATCGGCTCGGGTCGGGCATAAACGCCAGCGAAGCCCAGCTTGCCGACGGCGCGCTGCGCTTCTTTGACTGCCTCGTTGGGATCTTGCAGCGGCATCATCGCCGCGCCTTTGAGCCGCTTGGGATCGGTCTGGCAAAAATCGTAGAGCCAGTTGTTATAGGCCCGCGCGATCGCGGCGGCAAGCTTCGGGTCCATCTCGTCGCGCATCATGATGCCCAAACCGATGGACGGATAGAGCACCGCGACATCCAAACCTTCGCGATCCATGGCCGCCAGCTGAGTTTTCGCGTCAAAACCCTGGGCACGATAGTCGGCGATCTCGTTGTCGATCCGAGTGGCGTCGAAGATGCCGCCGCGATAGGTCGGCTGATAGCCCTGAAGAATTTTCCCCTCGATCATCACCATCGCCGAGCTGCGCGCCGTCGAGCTAAGAATCTTCGGCGCCCGCTCGCGCCACTCCGGCTCCATATACATGTCCCACAAATTTCCCGGCTCGCGCAGATGCATATCGGAATCGAGAATCTTAAAACCGTCTTTCATACCGTCAGTCCTCCGCTGAATATTGATTAAAACAAGTATCCCGTAACCCTTCGCACTGTCAACAAACAGAGCAGCGACGAAGGCAATGATTTCTGCCTTCTTGGTTTCCCCCTTTGGAAAAGGGGGACCAAGGGGGATTTGGTTGCCGTGTGGGGCGGTTGTCCTCGTTCGTCAGAATGGCGCAGCCAAACTCCCAATAATAAAATCTCCCCTCCCCCTCTTTTCCAAAGAGGGGTAAGAACGCGCCGGCAACTGCGCGCTTGTATCCCGCGCCGACGCTACGCTATAAGAATCCCAACGCCAATCGCGCGGAGGCTTCATGTTCGACTTTCTTTTTCCCAACCATCCGTTCGGCGGCCACACGTTGCGGCTGGTCGCACAAGCGCAGCAGGGCGGCGCCGATGTGTTCGACATCGCCCGCGCCATGAAGAACGTCGAAGCCGGCGACAAAGATGCATGGGAACGCGAGTGGCTGGCGCTGGCGGACAAGACCGAAGCGGGGGCCCACGCCGCCCTCGCTGCCGGCCATCAAAGCACGGCGCGGCAAAACTTTTTCCACGCCAGCAATTATTATCGAATGTCCGACGTGCTCTTGACGATCGCGGAGGAAACCAAACGTGGGGAACGCTTTCGCAAGTCGCAAGAAAACTTTCGCGCCGCGGCGCGAATCAATCCAACCAAGATAGACGTCATCACCGTGCGCTGCGGAAATGAAGAATACGACGGCTACTTCTGCCATCCGGTCAATCCCAAACCGGGCAAATGGCCGGCGGTGCTGTTCCTCGGCGGCGCCGACGCCTACGCCGAAGAAATTTATTTCGGCGGCAAACAGATGCTCGAGCGCGGCTGGGCGATGTTGCTGGTCGACACGCCGGGGCGCGGCTCGTCGATGTATTTGAAAGGCATCAAGACGAGGCCCGACTACGAAGTGCCGGGCAAAGCTTGTATCGACTATTTAGTCTCACGGCCGGAAGTCGACCCGAACCGCGTCGCCCTGCTCGGCATCAGCATGGCCGGCTACTACTCGCCGCGCCTGGCGGCATTTGAAAAACGAATCAAAGCGCTGGTCGCCTGGAGCGGCTGTTATTCGATACTCGACGATCTCTACGACTGGTGCGTGCATTTGCAACCGGTTTGCCAAAGACTGCTCGGCGGCGTCAGCCACGACGAAGCGCGCCGGCAATTAAAAGATTTCACCATGGCGGGAATAGCGAAAAACATCACATGTCCGACACTGATCACCCACGGCGACAAAGACACGCTGATGTCGGTCGAAGGCGCCAAACGGCTATTCGAAGAAATCGGGGCCAAAGACAAAACGCTAAAAATTAACGGCGAAGCGGACGGCGGTGGCCGCATCCATTGCAGCCACGACTACTGGGCGCACAATCTGCCGTACATGTTGGACTGGTTGGAGGAGCGGCTGTAGGAATTGGAGTATTGCAACGATCCGGTTCCTTCCCCCTCGACGGGGGAAGGTTAGGATAGGGGTGATCTCTTTTCATTTCAAACCGCGCGAAGCACCCCCACTCTAACTCTCCCCCATCTAGGGGGAGAGAATCGAAAAGGGTCCTTCCCCGTCGAGGGGAAGGAATCGGAATTAAGAAACGAGAAGGAGTTTTTAAAAATGGCAAACGGCACACACACCTGGGACAAAGAAGTAGACGTACTCGTCGTCGGCTATGGAGCGGCGGGAGGCATCTCGGCGATGACCGCTCATGACGCCGGCGCGAAAGTTTTGCTAATCGAAAAGATGCCCCACCCTGGCGGCATTTCGATCCTCTCCGGCGGCGGCGTCGCCTTTGCACATAATGCCGAGGGCGCTTTTCAATATCTAAAACGCACCTGCAACGGCACCACGCCGGACGACATCTTGCGAAAGATGGCCGAGGAGATGGTCGGCATAGTGGATTGGGTGAAGCAGTTGGCCAAAGTCAGCGGCACCGAACCGACCCAGACCGAAGTGCGCGGCCACGGCACCTATCCGTTTCCCGGCACCAACGACATCGACTCGATCAAGTTGAAAGACTTTCAAGCCTATGACGAATTCCCCTGGGCCAAGGGACTGCGCGGCGGCGCGCGCTTGTTCAAAGTCGTCTACGACAACGTCAACACGCGCAAGATCGAAGTAATGCTCTCGACGCCGGCAAAAGAATTGATCTTGAACGGCGACGGCGAAGTGATCGGCCTGGTCGCCGAGCATGACGGCAAGACGATTAGAATCAAAGCCAACAAGGGCGTCGTCCTGTGCTGCGGCGGCTACGAAAACGACGACGCTTTAAAACTGCAATACTTCGAAGCCCAGCCGGTCTATCCCGTCTATCTCGGCAACACCGGCGACGGTTTGAAGATGGCGCAGAAAGCCGGCGCGGGGCTTTGGCACATGTGGCATTTCCACGGCGGCTACGGATTCAAATTCGCCGAGCTGCCGTTCGCGATTCGCCATGTCTGGGCCGGGCCGCGAAATGAAAATCGCAAAATGATTTGGATCGGCGTCGACAAGTTCGGCAAACGCTTCATGGACGAGTATCCGCCCGCGCCCCAGGACACCGGCACGCGGCCGTTGGAATTTTACGACGCGGACATTCAAGATTACCCGCGCATCCCCTGCTATCTGATCTTCGACGAAGAAGGGAGAAAGCTCGGGCCAATAGGAATTCCCATCGTCAACGACGAGCGTTACGACGCCAAATGGAGCGACGACAATCTTGCCGAGATCGATAAAGGCTGGATCAAGAAAGGCAACTCACTGGAAGACATTGCCGCCCAGATCGACGTCAATCCCAAAGTGCTGCGCGCCACCGTCGAGCGCTGGAACGAACTGTGCGACAAAGGCCAAGACGAAGACCACAAACGCCCGCCGAAAACCATGATGCCGATCAAAAACGGCCCGTTCTACGTCATAGAAGCCTGGCCCATCGTCAACAACACCCAAGGCGGTCCCGAACACGATGTCGAACAGCGCGTCCTCGACCCGATGAAGCGGCCCATCCCGCGCCTCTACGTCGCCGGCGAGATCAGCTCCATCTACGGCCATCTTTATATGGAAGCGGGCAACATCACCGAGTGTTTCGTCGCCGGGAAAATCGCCGGGCAGAATGCCGCGGCGGAAAAGCCGTGGGGTTAAGGTTGGATTCGCAGGATTTACCGAGCAAGACTAATCACGTCACCGTAAAATCAGCAGTACAGAACTCGGCAGAATGAGTCCGAGGGCGATGACAGTGAGCCCCAGCCGCAGGCGGCCAGGCGCTGGGTCGGCGACGCCCGTTGAGGTCATCACCAGCAGACCGAGCATATTCGCCGCGGAAGGCCGGTTGATTGAGCCAGACCGATACCAATTTGTGATGTGTAAGCAGAGTGCGATCAAGGCCACTGCGGCGGCCACGCCGAAGGCAAAGCGCGTAGTTCTAGTAATGCGCGGCTTCCAATCGTCTCTATGTGCGAGACCTCAAATTTCGCAATGGCTGAGTGAATCAAGTATGCACGCCCCCAACAAGTAACTGAAAAGTTGTCGCCAAAGCTACGTAGACAATGCCCGCGGCCAAAGATATCAGCGCCGAAAGCCCATACTTGGCAATGGGCCCACGATCACTTCGAAAGAGCCTGCCATTGGCATGAGCGCCCAATCCGCCAGCCAGGCCGCCGATCGCACCGCCGACAAAAACCAAGGCAATGGGAATGCCGATCCAAACGTACTCGTGCCATTTCAGCGGGCTAGCGAGTTCCATTGATTCGTCACCGATTTTGACTTTGGGGATCGGATCGAGAAAATTATATTTCAGCCAAATTGCCAGATCCGCTCCCGAATCTGTCTTAACCGTATAGCAACCCTTCTTCTTTGCCGCGACGCTACCATTGACCAGAAGCCGCGGCCCACGAAACCATTCCGCGGTTTCGACAGCCAATCGTTGCGCCGTGAATCCAGCATGTTGAACTTCAAGTTGCATCGAGGACCTCCGAATTGGCACAAGACATAAGAATATAACTCTCAGCGCTTCGACAACTGATCGATAGAGCCGGTATCATCAAGAGTCTTTTGGATCGAATGATTGATTTCTATCTCCGGCTTCCGCTTCGCCGATCGCACGCTCCGCTGCGTGACGTGATGCTGATAACCAGACGCTACAACTCAGGATATTCGCGCCATGAGCAAAACCTAGTCGACCCCAATGCCTTCAGTCAAGAACAAATTAGTATTGTGTCCCCAGAATCTCCTTAGTAGCGCCACCAATCGTTTGACATCCCCCGCCGCATTCAACTACGGTAGACGTATCTTTACCGCGCAAAGGAGCCCGCTATGTTCGCACAAATGAGACACATGGCCATCGTCACCACCAACGCCGATCACGAAGGTAATTTTTACCGGGATGTTTTCGGCATGAAGCGATCGACCCTGACGCGCGCCGGCGGTGCCGTGGTCGTCGGCGACGGCTACGTCGGTTTGAACTT
This sequence comes from Deltaproteobacteria bacterium, assembly GCA_009692615.1. Taxonomy (NCBI): domain Bacteria; kingdom Pseudomonadati; phylum Myxococcota; class Myxococcia; species Deltaproteobacteria bacterium. The sequence continues at coordinate 9,321 of SHYW01000111.1, forward strand.
GAATCCGCGCGCGCCGGGCCGCCACGCGGGCTTCGACCATTTCGGCTTTGAAGTCCAAGATGTCGAAGTGGTGTTTGGCCGGTTGAAAGAAAAATATCCTAAAATCCAAGTGCTGCACCGGCCGAGCAACCGCCCCTTCGCCGGCATTAGCATGCACGATCCCAACGGCAACGTCTTCGATCTATCGCAGCTCAATATGGAAAACCGCAGCGACATGTACACCGAGAAAATCGAAGAGCGCAAACGGCGCATCGGCCACTTCGGCCTGCGCTGCGTCGATCCCGATCTATGCGGCGAATTTTATCGCGACGTGTTTGAGCTGCAAGAATTGGAAAAGCCGGCGGGCGATCCCAACCACTATCTCTCCGACGGCAAAGTAACCTTAGCCGTGATGCCGTGGAAGATCTCCGACTTCGCCGGTTCGGGCATCGAACGGCCGGCGCTGGATCACATCGGCTTCAAGGTGGAAAGTCTCTCGGCTTTCAAAGCCGATGTCGAGAAGCACGCCCATCTTTACGCCGTCGATGAAAACCGTCCGGAAAAAAATCCCGAACGCGACGTGCGCAAAAACCTTTTGGCCTCCTGCTGTTTCGGCCAATATCAAATGGCCGATCCCGACGGCGTACTCATCGACGTGTCGGAAAAATAGTTAAACTCGTCGGTCGTCAAAATAGGGGCACGTTCAACGTGCCCCTATTTTTTTGTCCCGCGCCGTTTGCTCCATCGTCCGGCAACCAACCCGAGCGCGACCAATGCGAGAAAAAAGCTCAGCGCGGGAATCATCGCCGTCGCCGGCGGCTCGACGCCGGTCACGGAAATATTTTTTTCGACGTTGACCAGCCCCCGCCCTGGAACCTCGGCAACCGCCGTAACCCGATACTCAGCGCCGTCGGGGAAGTGATACTTGAATTCGAACTCGCCCGCCACCGCGAGCCGCTCGACGGCAAAGACAATCTTGTCTTTTTCCAAGTGGGTAATGCTGAGCGTGAGCGCCGCTCGCGGATTTTCGCCGCCGCCCTCCAGACGCCAATGAACGCGGCTCGGCTTGCCAACTGTCGCCGCTTCGATGTCGAGATGAGCCGAATAGTCAGCCGCGGCAAGCGCGGCTTCAACGCCACCTAGACAAACCACGAGAAGCACGGCCGAAGCGACTTTAGCCGAAGTAAAAACTCTCCCAGCGGCAAAACCGAAAAGCAAAAGCGCCAGGGAAAAGCCACTCAAAGCGATCCACTTGTAGCGATTTTCACTGACCGTGAATTCGAATGTTTGGCTGTGCCTGCGTCCATCTTCGCTGATCGCATCGACGACTAGGCGATACCGGCCGCGGATCGGCATGAGATATTTCCAGTTGGCGCGGCCTTGGCGTAGCGGCAGGCGCAGCTCCAGCAACCTTGTCCCTTCCACCAGCGGGATATCCGTGGACAGCCAACTGCCAGCCGGCGGCGCATCGAGACGCAACTCAACGATACCGCCAGTCACCGGCCGGCCATCGGCGCCGGTTACTAGCACGGATAAATTCACCGGATCGGCGAATGGGCGAACCTGTTCGATCACCGGGGCGGTCTTAAAATAAATATTGAGAGAATCGGCTGCCAGCGCGGGAACGAGCAGAATGAGCGAGAGCCCGGCGAAGAGTAAATTCGCGCTGAGAAATTTCAATGACAAGGAACGACGGCCAAGGCGTGACGGACATTATGCAAAGTGTCATGCACGGCAGGATAACTTGACGCCAATACGAGGAACAAAGTCGCACCACAAGCGATTAGGAAAAATGACGACTTGATCAAGAAGGAAACCGGCTCCGCAAGCTCTAGACCCAACCGGGCCGCTAAGATTTTTTCCATGTTACAAGCTCCCCTGCCAGATGGTTGCCATATTCCTACTAACCGGCGCTTTGTGTCAAGTGTTTAGCAATATTTTGGTTGCCTTTCCCGCGCCAGTTGCATATTTCTGAGAGCATCTTTATCGCAAGGAGAAAACCATGCCGGTCGTTCACATTTACATGTACTCGGGTAAAACCAAGGAACAGAAAAACGAGTTGGTGAAGCGGATTTCAAAAGACTTCGCCGAGGTGGTCAGCGTCAAACCGGAGTCGCTAAATATTTTATTTCACGACACCGACAAAGAAGATTGGGGCATCCGCGGCTCCTTGGCATCCGAACAATAGAAACATAATTGATAGCGATGTCACCGTAGAGGCGTATTGCATACGCCCAGATCTTGGAGCACCCATGTCGCAATCCACACCCATCAAGATCGGCTTCCTCGGCTCCAGCGCGCCGACCAGTCCCCATCACGCCAGCTTCAAGAAATTTATTCCCGCCGACATCGACTTCAGCTTCATGCAAGAATCCGGCACGCACACATCGCTCTACGATGCCAAAGGCAAAGTCGGTGCGCTGATCGGCGAAGCTTCGCAATTGGCAGAACAGCATGGTTGGCATGGCGCGATCATCAGCGGCGCGCCCAAGGAAGCGCTCAACCCCGGCATGTGGGACGAAGTTGCCGCGGGATTGACAATTCCTTTTTCCCTGGCGTTGCGTTCCTCGGTGGCGGCACTCAAAGCATTTTCAGCGAAACGGATTCTGCTCATGACGCCGGTGGACGATGGCTTGAAAAATCTTTACTACGATTACCTCGTGGGATTCGGTATCGAATCGTTTTATCCGCCGCAAATCCTGCGCGCCCACACCGACGCGCAGAAACTGACTTCAGAAGATGTCGAAGCGATGACGCACAAAGCGCTGAACGAATATCCCAACGTCGATGCCATCTACTTTCAAGGCGCGCTGCTCGATCCGATTCCGCTGCTCGATAAATTGGAAGCGGAATTGAAACTGCCCATCGTCGCCAGCAACCCGGCGATGCTCTGGCTGATTCTTTCCAAGCTCGGCCGGCGCTACAACATCAAAGGCTACGGCAAATTGTTAGAGAACTGGCCGGCAATTCCCGTCGGGCCGTTTTGAGTCCCGCCATGCGCGCCATCCGACTCGCCTACCGCGACCACGACCGCACACCGATGATTTATTGCATCAAGGCGATGGCCGAACGCCATTACAACGTCAACGTCGAAATCATTCGAATAGAACCGAAACATGAATTCGAAGCCGCGCTCTTCAATGATTCCTGCGACGTGATCATCGAACATATCGAGTATCTCCACACCGAAGCGGCCAAAGGCAAAAAGATCTCGCTCTTCTGCGCGCCGCAGATTCAGCGCGGCTTAATATTGGTCGTGCCCCAGGAATTCAATTCCCTCGCCGATCTCAAAGGCAAGACCATGGCCGTGCGCGACCTCGGCCGGCCCCACCGTATCACTCTTTGGCTGCGCAAAGTCGGTCTGGAAAACGATGTAAGAACGATCATCGTCAGCGACAAAGAAGTTGGCCGCTGGAAGCAGTGGAAGAAAGTCGCCAGCGGCGAATGCGCCGCCTGCTTCATCGCGCCGATCTATCTCGCCGACGCCCTGGCCGCCGGACTGAAAACATTCCCGGCTGAGGAAGCCGAAGTCGTCAGCCTGTTCGCCCAAGCCTGCCTGAGCGAATTCGCCGCGCGGAACTCCGACCTGCTCAAAGATTATATTAAAGCCGTAATCCACGCCCTGGCACAGTACAAATACCGCCGCGACGAAGCCGTGGCCATCGCCGCCCAAGAACCGATGCGCTTGATTAAGCTCACCGACATCGGCGAACTGCGCAGCCAAGTGGACGCCATGGCCGAGCTGTTACAAATCAAACCGTACCCAACGGTCGAAGCGATCATGAACACCAACGAGATCGCCGCCCAAGAATACGGCCCGACAGTGGAGAACCCGCTGACGCTGTGGGACCTGCACTGGGTAAAAGAATTGGATGACGAAGGATTCATTGACACGTTAGTGGCTAGTCTGCGCTGAGGGCAAGGCACGCCTTGCCCCTACAGATCCAAACACATTTTTGCGCCCTTTGCGCTTTTTGCGGTTAATCCATCCCCACTCGTCCGAGGGCGCGATGAATCGCGCCCCTACTTTGTGTTCTTTGTGCGCTTTGTGGTTAAATCATCCTGAATGAAAAAACTGCACATCGTCTATCACTCCATGACCGGCGGCACTTATCAGATGGCGCAAGCCGCCGCCAGCGGCGCGGCGTCCGAGCCGGATGTCGCGGTGAATTTTATCCATGCCGGCGAGGCCGGCCCAAGCGAACTACTGCAAGCCGACGGCTACATCTTCGCCACCCCGGAAAATCTCGCCATGATGTCCGGCGTCATGAAAGATTTTTTCGACCGCACTTACTATGCCGCACTCGATAGAATCGTCGGCCGTCCCTACGCGACACTCATCTGCGCCGGCAGCGACGGCGAAAACGCCGCCCGACAAATTCAAAAAATTGCCACCGGCTGGCGCTTGAAACCCATCGCCGAGCCGCTGATCGTCTGCACCTACGCGCAGACACCGGACGAAATTCTCGCCAAGAAACAGATCGGCGAGTTCGATCTTCAGCGTTGCGAAGAGATCGGCGCGACCATCGCGGCGGGATTGGCGTTGGGGATTTATTGAACGCCGATTGAATCGGCTTGACACACTTTCCCCCGTTTGGTACCGCTCGCAACGAGGATCCGAAGCTGTCGGACTTATAGAGAAGAGTGATGAAAAACTTGGCGCCCCCTCGATACAGCCCTGCGGGCTTACTCGGGGAATCGGACTATGAAAATGACCGATTGATGAGTAGACCCTGAGTAGCGCGCAGGATGTAACGAAGGGCTGTAGCAACCAACTCAGGGGTAATTGGATTGAGAAAGATTCCGTTTGCCCGAGTAGGTCCTGAGTAGCGCGCGGCGCGTAGCGAAGGGCCGTAACGAGGGCTTCTGCAACTTCAACGACCTGATCTCATAAAGGAGTTGACATGAACAGCACAGAACCGACAGGCGCCGTCCACTGGATCGATCATTTCGTCGTCGGCACCAACGACATGGGCGCGTGGGTCGATTGGGCGGTCAACGCCACTGGCATCAAGCGCCAGCCAATCATCGGTCTCACCACCGCGGCGCGGAAAAGAAATATCAAGATCACCAGCTTTCTGTGGTGGGACGGCGGCTCGTGCCGCATCGGCGCGTTTCTCCAGCCGGAGTTTTATCCGCCGGCGAAAGAATTGGGCAAAAACTTGCCGCGCTGCGGCTTTTACATCCGGCCCGAGGACATCGACAAACATTTGCGCCGCCTCGATCGTCATAAGATCGCGCATAGCGACGCCATCCGCACCGCCGCCGATGGCGAGGAAGGCAGCGTCATTTATTTCGCCGATCCGGATGGCAACCAATACGAATTCTGGGCGCCGGTAGAAATGCCCGAGGGCGCCATGGACATCGCCACCGAAGAAAACGTCGGCCGCATCAGCCACTGCGTCTTCGGGGGCCGCGATCTGCAAAAAAATGCCGCCTTTTTTAAAGAGTACTGCGGCATCGAAGCCGAGCGTAACTCGAAAACAGCCGAAGGCACTCTCGTCTTGCGTCTGCGCGCCGGCGGGCGCTTGGTTTACAAATTAGTCGACAGCGTCGACGAGCGCTGCTCTGGACACGGCAGCTATTGGGATATGCACACAGCGTTGACCGTGCGCCAAGAAGAATTTTTACCGAGCTACCGACGCATGTGGGATGGCATTCCCGAAGAAAAAGGTTACAAGGCCGATTTGAATTTGACCATCGAACAACAAGAAGCGCTGCCGGCGCGCACCGGTCTGCATCGCAGCCCGGTGGGCATCCGCTGGAAAGAAATCTGCAGCCGCGGCGATGAATTTTACGACTGGGACTGCCACTCGTTTCACTTCATCGGCGGCAAGCCGTTGTCAGCGAATAATTCGCTGGCGTTGTACGAAGCGATCGAACAGGAAGATTATCTGCTCGAACTCGCCAAATCGCTCAACAAAGCCGAGCAACCGGACTTGATGAAAGGATTGGGCAAAGATAATCCGTTCAATGTCTAAGCGTTGCCTATGCTCAGTGTAATTTCGAGTTAGGAAATCGGCAAAGAATTTATCCCGCAAAGACGCCAAGAGTTAAGGAGACCTTATGGCCCCACACATTCACGGCCCGCTTTACTACGAACGCATGGGCCGCACCGGCCCGGTGATCGCGTTTATCCATCCCAACCCAATGGATCAATCCTGCTGGATTTATCAGATGGCGCATCTGTCAACCTGGTACCGCTGCATCGCCATCGACATTCCGGGCTACGGCCGCTCGCCCAAGGCGGACGCCGGGCTGACCATGGACGACATGGCCCAAGCCTGTTGGGAAGCGATCGACGAGGCGGCGCCCGGTGAGAAAGCGATATTGGCAGGCTGCTCGGTGGGCTCGTCCATCGCGCCGTTCATGTATCACCAGCGACCGGACAAAACCGCCGCCCTCGTGCTCTGCGGCACCGGCTACAACCCGACCAAGGAATTCACCAAAAAGCGTATCGATCATTACAGCGCCGAAGGCATCGGCTACCGTTGGCGCTACACCTTCGAAGACATGAGCGCGGCGTTTCGCGTGACGCCGATGGCGCATTTCTTCGCCAACATGTTCAGCGAGCGCAACGACCAAGCCGACGCGGAAACGATCATTCATCAATTCCGCGCCCTCGCCCAGCCGTACCCTGATGGCCACCACGAGCGCATCGCCTGCCCGATGATCATCCTCACCGGCAGCGAAGACGGCAGCCATCCGAGTTCTTTCGCGCTCCAGGCGCGCGTGCCCAACTGCGAGTTGAAAGTTTTACCCGGCGCCGGCCACGCCTGCCAGATCGAGCAGCCATGGTTGTTCAACCGCTTCATGATCGAGTTTCTCACCAAACATGGATTGTTTCCGGGTGCGGAGAAGCCGAGGTCATCGGTTATCTGAACCGTCGTTCTTGCGATGGATGATCGCTCGTAACTCACATTTACAATATGCGTAAGTCAATTAGCATACGCCTAAGCAACGACTTGGCGGCTTAGCTGGCGAGCACAGCAGCTAAAAGCGGCGTTTCACAAGCAAAGGTAGTGCGCGACGAGTTGGAGAAAGCGCGAGCCGATTACGGCGCGCAACCCTTCATGCGTTTGGCTGGAGTCGTGCGAGGCGCGAAGAATCTCTCCAAACGCAAAGGGTTCTCTCCCTCGTGAAAGCCATTCGCAAGGACAAATGCCAAAGCATTCTCATCTGCCCGCCATAACGCTGACACGCAAACGCTGCTAACCAAGGAAAGTTCCATGACTCCGTTTATCTTTCTGATTCTTGCTCTCGCTCTCACATACTTCACACCCACATTCGCCTTCAGCGCCACCAAACTCACCATCGGCCACTCGACGATCAATCCGCGCATCGCGCCGCTCTGGATCGCCCAGGAGAAAGGTTTCTTTCAGAAGTACGGCATCGACGCGACGCTAGTGTTTGTCCGCAACACACCGTTGATGATCGCTGCTATGAAGGCCGGGACCATTCCCATCGCCTACGGCGGCGGCAGCGGCATTCTCGGCGCGTCGGTGACCGAGTCGGACTTGCGCGTACTGGCGACGTTTACCGGCAAGATGACCAACAACGTTGTCGCCCGTCCGGCGATCAAAACCGCGAAGGATTTGCGCGGCAAGATTCTCGGCATTCAAGGCGTCGGCGGCACCAACTGGATGGCGGCGCTGCTGTGGCTTGAACGTCTAGGCCTCGACCTCAAGCGGGACAACATCATTCTACAAGGCACCGGCGAACAAGTGGTACGCGCCCAAGCTCTCGAATCCGGCACCGTCGACGCCGCGGTCATCGACATGGCGTTCAGCAAAAAGCTCGAACAACGCGGCTTCATCAACGACCAATCGGCGCTGATCGAGAACATGATCAAAGCCTTGCTCGAAAGCCTGGCCTATTTGTTCGCGCCGAAAAACCAAAGCCCCGTGGTCGAACTGATTATGAAGAAGCTGCGGCTAAAGGACACGCTGACCGCCGAAGAAGGTTGCCACGACGCGGTTCGCACCATGGCGCGCAAGCCCTACCCGGCCATCGAAGGCATGCGCAACGTGCAACGCCTGCCGAAGACCCAGAACCCGCGCATCGGCGAGGTCAATGTCGAGGATCTGATCGATAAACGCTACATTAAGAAATTAGACGAGAGCGGATTTTTCGAGCGAATCTACGGTAAATGAACCGAGCGTGACATAGCTTGCCTCGACGAATTACCGGCGCCAACTAGCTAAATTCTTAATTCCCTGTCGTGGCAACGTCAATATGTCATGTTAACAGCAACGCGATTATGTCAGGGTAGTGCGTTGGGTTGAGGTCGTAAGTTAGAAACCTGGCCATAGCGGAACCCCACCTTGTTGGAGTTGGTTCGATATAGGCCAAGTGTGTGCGT
>SHYW01000112.1 GCA_009692615.1 Deltaproteobacteria bacterium
ACGCACACACTTGGCCTATATCGAACCAACTCCAACAAGGTGGGGTTCCGCTATGGCCAGGTTTCTAACTTACGACCTCAACCCAACGCACTACCCTGACATAATCGCGTTGCTGTTAACATGACATATTGACGTTGCCACGACACGAAGCGAATCGGTTCGCTGTTGCTTTTGCGTGCGCGCTCGCGCGGAAATCGACGGCACTTGGCGCGCCGCGCCGGGAGTTTGCTGGAGCGTCTCTCCCTTTACAGTTAGACATCGGCTTGCTATCACTGCTGGGATTATTTTTGATTGGGAGAACCGCATATGACCGATAGCGCGCCGCGTACCAAACAAGATGGACTTCTGCTCGTCGGGCTGTTCTGTTTCTTTTTTTCCGGCGCAGCGGGATTGATCTACCAGGTGGTCTGGACGCGCATGCTGACGCAAATCTTCGGCAACACCACCTATGCGATCGCCACGGTGCTGTCGGCGTTCATGGCCGGCTTGGCGATAGGTAGTTACTGGTTCGGCAAGATCGCCGACCGCGGCAAGAACGATTTCATGCTCTACGGCCTGCTCGAAGCCGGCGTCGGTGTTTACGGTTTCTTGGTGCCCTGGCTGTTTGCCGGCGCGCAAAAACTTTACGGCCCGATCTTCGGTCTGAATGAGAGCTATCCCTTCATCTTCAATCTCGTGCTGTTCTTCCTCTCGTTTGTCTTGCTGGTGTTTCCGACTTTGCTAATGGGCGCGACCTTGCCGGTGCTGAGCCGCTTCTTCGTGCGGAGTTTTTCTGATTTCGGCCAGCGCATCGGCGATCTCTACGCGACCAATACTTTGGGCGCGGTGATCGGTTGCGCCGCCGGCGGATTCTTTCTCATTCCCACCTTCGGCATGCGCGCGACGGTGTTCGTCGCCGCGTCGGTCAATATGTTCATCGCCCTGGTGATTCTCATCGTTGACCGGCTGCGCGATCAGGTTCCTGATGCGAGCGGCGCGCCCTCAGGAGGCGACGACATGATGGCTTCGGCCGCGGTGGCCGAAGAAACCAATCCCTCCAAGTCGATTCTCGGCTGGGTAGTTCTAACTTCCTTCGCCATGTCAGGCTGCGCCTCTTTGGTTTACGAGAACGCTTGGACGCGCTCGCTAACCTTGGTCATCGGCAGTTCGATCTATTCTTTCTCCACCATGCTCGTGACGTTTCTCGTCGGCTTGGCGCTGGGCGGGTTTATCTACGCGCGCTTTTTGGGCCAACGCGAAGCGCGGCTGAGCACTTTCGGCTTGATCGAGTTATGGGTCGGTTTGTCGGCGCTGGCGACGATTCCGTTGTTTGAAAAACTGCCGCTAATTTTTGTCCGTTTGCTGCACGGCTTCGGCGATACCTTCACGGTGTTTCTCTACCTGCAAGTTTTTCTCTCGGCGCTGGTGATGCTCATGCCGACGGTGCTGTTGGGCATGACTTTTCCTCTGGTGGCGCGGCTGTTCACGCAAAGCATTTATCGCGTCGGCAGCGGCGTCGGCAGTTCCTACGCGGCCAATACCGTGGGTGCGGTGTTGGGCGCCTTCGCCGGCGGTTTCATTCTGATTCCTAACCTCGGCGTGCAAAACACCATCATCTTCGCGGTGGTGATGAATTTGCTTATCGGCGCTTGGCTGCTCACCAGCGATGCCAAGCTGTCGCTGTTTTTGCGTTACGGCATGGGTGTTGCGGTTCTCGCCTTGGCGGCGGTGGTGCCGTTCAAAGTGCCGCGCTGGGATCCCAATATTTTGCTTAGCGGTGTGACGGTTTACGCCGATCGCTACGAGTCGTTGCCCACCGATTCGCTGCGCGTCGAAGAGATGCGCCGCGACGACGTGTTGTATTACCGCGAAGGCCTGACCACCACGGTGAGCGTGCAACGGATCACCGGTAGCGATTATCTGTACTTTCGCTCCAACGGCAAGATCGACGGCTCCTACGGCGATGCGCTCAGTCAATTGATGACCAGCTACATCGCCATGATGCATAATCCCAAGGCGGAAAATGCCTTAACCATCGGTCTTGGCACGGGCATGTCGGCCAAAGCGCTGGCGACTTTCGATACGCTGAAATCCATTGAAGTCATCGAAATCGAGCCGGCGATGATCGAAGCGAGCAAATATTTTGACCGCGCTTCGGTGCAACTCGACAAGCTTCCCGCCGGCGTGACCTTTCCCGCCGACGATTCCAAGGGGCGGGTTTGGTACCAGGATAAGGAAAAGAAAATTTACTATAAGGGCGTCATGGAGCCCGAAGTGCGCAGCGAACTGATCCAACGCTCCGATGACATGGACTACCGCGGCGCCATCGACAAACTGTCGCGCAACGCGCGCCACTCGCGCCATTCGAGCGTGCTCGAAGATAAGCGGGTGCGGGTGATCCCCACCGACGGCCGCAACTATATTATCGCCACGCCCAAGCATTACGATGTCATCACCGCCGAGCCGTCCAATCCGTGGATCGCCGGCATCGCCAATCTCTACACCCGCGAGTTCTATCAAGTGATCAAGTCCAAGCTTAAAGACGACGGTATTTTCGGTCAGTGGTTTCACAACTATTCGATGTCGCCGGACGATTTTCGCATGGTCTTTCGGACCTTCTCGGAAGCCTTTCCCCATGTCGCGCTGTGGAGCATGAAGGAAAGCGATTTTCTGTTGATCGCCAGCAAAAAAGAATTGGTCTTCGATTATCCAGCGCTGAAGAAAATCTACGACAGCAACAAAATGTTGCGCTCGGATCTCGACTATCTCGGGCTCTCCGATGTCTATGCGGTGCAGGGTTTTTACCGCATGAATCGCGACGGCTTTGCGGCGTTCTCCAAAGGCGCGTCGATCAATACCGACGACGGCGCTGAATTGGAATTCTCCGCGCCGAAAAATCTCCGCCGGCCGACCACCGAGCTCAACCGCAAGCTGATGATTCCTCATCTGGTCGACAGTCCGCCGTGGTTGAAGGGCAAGCCGCTGCTCGTGCCCCAGGCGATGCATCATTTTTACATGGCGCAGTCGTACCTGGCGAGCGTGGCGCGCGGCCGGGCGCTCAACGAAGTCGAAGAAGCGATCCGTCTCGATCCCAAGAATCCCCAATTTCATTTGCTCAAAATGAAAATCCTGCTCGAGCAGGACAAGAGCAGCGAGGGCGCCAAAGAAGCCTTCGCCGCCCTTGAGCAGGGCGCGGAATATATTCCCGAAGTGTTGGCCATGAGCGATGAGTTCTACCTGCCCGACGCTAAAGCGGTTTACGGCAAAGTCATTCAGATGGGCAGCAAAGAGGTCTTACCTTATCTCGGGCTCGGCAACATCGCGCTTCACTCCGGCGATCTGGTCGAAGCCGAGAAATGGCTCGGCCAGGCGCGCGACATTTACGCCGATCAGCCCGCGGTGTTGTTGGCCTGGGGCCGATTGGTCTTGGCCAAAGCCCAGAAACTTGCCGAGGGCCCAGAGAGTCGTAAGCTGCTCCAGGATGCCCGTGCGTTGATGGAGAGATCCCGCGCCAAGGGCGAGGACTCGGTGACCATATATTCGGAGCTCGGCGCGATCTATTACCGGCTCGCGATGTGGGACAAGGCGGCGGAAGCCTACGAGCACGCACTACGCATGCGCCGGCGCCGCAACGACCTGCGTTTTTCCCTGGGCCAATCCTACGCCCAGCTCGGCCGGGTCAAAGAAGCGGAACAGAAGTTTCGTGAAATTCTTTCGCTTAGCTCCGACAATGACGAAGCGTTGAAGGCGCTGCAGGGGTTGGGGAAAAGGTATTAAGTAGTTGTCAGAAGTCAGTGGCCAGTAGTCAGCAGATCGTTTAACAACCAAGGCCTTCGGTAAATCGCCGAAGGCCTTTTTGTTTTTTTGCTTTGAAGTTCTTGGCGCTTCGATTTATGCTGCCTTTGCTTCGACGTTCCATTTAGGGGGTCTTCAATGTTAACGGAAAAAATCGGTGTCATCGGCGCGGGGAAAATCGGTTCGGCGATCGCTCGCGGCGTGATTCGCGCCGGCTTGGTTGCCAAGGAAAATGTTATCGCCAGCGATGTCAGCGACGCGCTACGCCAAGCCGCCGCCCAGGAGCTTGGCATTAAGACCACGGTGAACAATGGTGAGCTCGCCGATTTCGCCGACATCATTATTCTTGCTGTCAAACCGCAGATCGTCGACGCGGTGGCGCGGGAGATCGCCAAGAAGCTGGGCACGGCGAAACTATTAGTTTCAGTCGCCGCCGGCGTGCCGCTGTCGCGCATCGAGGCGGGTTTATTGCCGGGCGCGCGCGTCGTGCGCGTGATGCCGAACATTCCCTGCGTGGTCGGCGCCGGCGCCGCGGGTTTTGCCGGCGGCGCCCACGCGAATGCTACCGATCTCGAAAACGTCGGCGCGATTCTCAACAGCTTCGGCGTCGGCATGGCGGTGGAAGAAAAGTATTTAGACGCCGTCACCGGCCTCAGCGGCAGCGGCCCGGCTTACGTTTTTCTCTTCATGGAAGCCCTCGCCGACGGCGGCGTGCAAATGGGTCTCGCCCGCGATGTCGCCCTCAAGCTCGCCATGCAGACGGTCTACGGCGCCGCGAAAATGGCGCTCGAAAGCAACAAACATCTCAGCGAACTAAAAGACGAGGTTACCTCACCCGGCGGCACCACCATCGCCGGTCTCTACGCCATGGAGCAAAAAGGTTTTCACGGCACGGTGATGGACGCGGTGGTGAGCGCGACGAAACGGTCGCAGGAGTTGGGGAAGGGGTAGGGGGATGGTTTCGGGTTTACTCAAACGTTAGTCGCGCCGGCAGAAACAATGAGACATCTGAGCGGCAAGCATTCCTATTCATTGTTGCGAGAAAAACCGCGATCGCTATTTGCTGAAGGTTAAAATATTCGACAGCGCAGAATTGCCGGTGCCGTCGTAGGCTTTCGCCTGCACGTTGTGGGTTCTTTTCGCTAACGATTTCACATTCACTTTAAAAGTCCACGGAGCTGCGCTCAGGGTCGCTTTGAGTATGTTGTCGATGTACAGATCCACTTTGGCGACGCCGCTTTGGCTGTCGGAAGCAGATGCATTTGCGGTGAGCCAGCGGGTGCCGTCGTATACGGCGCTGGTGAGCTGCACCGTGGGCGGTGTGGTATCGGCCGCGGCGGGTGCCGGTGTCGCGGCTAGCGCGCGATACGCGTTGATCCTGCCATAACCATAATATGGATCGAAGCCCGCCGCGCCGAGGTCGTCGGCGTTGTTTTTGATGAGGTCGACGACTTGTTGGTTCGATAAGGCGCCGTTGCGTGAGAAAATTAATGCCGCCAACGCCGACACTTGCGGAGTCGAGAACGATGTTCCCTGCCAGGTGCCATAACCGCCGCCGTTATTGGTCGTATAAATAGCCGTACCGGGCGCAGCCACTGCGATCCAACTGCCAAAATTACTAAAGCTGGCGGGATTGTCGTTGCCATCGGTTGCCGCCACTGCCATCACGTGCACCAGAGAAGCTGGATAAAAGTTGGCGCTGCTAGAGTTATTACCCGCGGCGGCGACGATCACGGCGCCTTTACTCCACGCGTAGTCGACGGCGCTTTGCAGTGTTGAAGAGCTGCTCGTGCCGCCGAGGCTCAGGTTAATGATTTTGGCGCCGTGGTCGGCGGCATAATTAATCGCCGACGCGATATCCGCGTAGGTGGCGATATTGGATGAATTGAGAACCACCAGCGGCATGATCGTATTATTCCAAGCGAGGGCCGCTACGCCGATGCCGTCGTCGGTCAGGGCCGCGGCCGTTCCAGCCACGGCGGTGCCGTGGCCGTAAACGTCATGGGTATCGGTATTGCCGCCTAAAAAATTGTAACCGGGGATCAGCTTGGCGGCCAAATCAGGATGTCCAGGGTCGACGCCAGAATCGATGACCGCAATGCTCACTGAACTAGAACCCTGGGAAATATCCCAGGCGCCAGGCGCCGAGATTCGCGGCAAGTGCCATTGACTCGCATAACCAGGATCGTTGGGAACCAGAACCGGTTCGGCGAGAAAGTTTTTTTCCACGAACTTGATTCGCGGATTGTGTCCCAATGAATTCGCCACGGCCTCGATCGTTTCGGGCGGGACGGCGATATGATGGACGCCAATTTGCGGCATCGACCTTATTAGACTCGCGCCGTGGGCGCTAAAAATATCTTGAACATCCTCATCTTCGGCGTCGTCATCCGTCATCAGCAGCAATTCGCCTGGCATGTGGGCGCCGGGTTACAATGTCGATTGCGCGAACAGCGGGCTGACGCTAAGGACCAGCGCCAACAAAACGTAAGCTATCAATTTCATCGAAACCGTTGCCCCCTCATGGCAATTGAGTCGCGTAAGATGTGGCCGAAGCCGTCGATGGCCTGGGTCACGACAAGTCGGCCTCGAGCTACGGATGTAATAATCGCGCACAGAAATCTGACGCAATCATGAGGCCAGTGAGTAACTCGCCAATTAATAACGATAAATGTTTCGCGAGGGAGATCGCCAATTGTCAGCGAAACTGACAGTTTTTTTTTGCTGATATTTTTCAATGATTTGCGCTGTAAGAGTTTTTTACAGGCAAAGCGCACTAGTGCGTCGGGTGACGCTTTTGCCGCCGCGGCGCGACGTCGTCTTGAGTAGACGATAGGTACTGAATGGAACGTTGTACGTGAGAGAAATAGATTCTCGCGCGGTCGTGAAGGTTAAATTACCTATCTTGCCAGCGCTCGACGTCGCGCTTGTCGACGTAGCCGGGCTTGCCGCCTTTTTTCGATTCCACTCTGAGCCAGTCGCCTTCGGCGTGCACGACGTTGACTTTGATGTCGGCGGGGAGGCGCGTCACCGTTGGGAATTTGGTTCCTGGACCTTGTCGCAGATCGACTTCGCCGAGGGTGCGATAGGGTCCGGCAACCGTGCTGGCGGACGCTTTCGATTGCGTGTTCTTGCCGGCCACGTCTCGTGCGGCGAACTGTTCGTCAATGTAGCCGGGCTTGCCGCCATGTTTCGATTCGACCTTGAGCCAGTAGCCTTCTTTGCCGACGACGTTGACCTGAATGCCTTTGGGCAACGTCGTGATCGTGTCGTAGTTCGATCCCGGGCCGCTTCTTAGCGGCGCGTCCGCTGTGGTGGTGTAGCTGCCTTTCGTCGCTTGGGAGAAAGGTGTGCCCGCGGAAATGCCCAGCGCAACGATCGCTAACAAGAAAATTTTCACTGCGAATTTAATGATTCGTTTCATGACGTGATCTCCTCGATTGCAGAGCTATCGCGTTACTTCTTTTTCCAGTTTCCCTGGGCGTCTTGAATCCACCAGCCGGGGCGCGCTTGGTCGAGCCAACTTCTGGCGAAGATGGTTTTGACCCTCGATACGCTGTCCTTCGAAATATTGTTGGCTTTGGCGATTTCCGCGTACAGGCTTTCGCGGTCGCGGTTCTCGGCGTCGACCAACTGTTTGGTTTCGGCGCGCTCTTTGAGATTTAACCCATCCGCGCTGTGGACCGTCAGCATGCCGTCCTGGGCCAAGCCGACATTGCCGCGGTCCATGAACGGCTTGATCGCGTTGCTGCGCTCTTTGATCGAATCCTTAATGGCGCGAATCGCGGGATTCGAGACATTGATATCCGCTTCTTGGGCGTGGGCTTCGCCGACGAAGCGTAAAGTTGCCAGGCGCATGGATGAAAATGTATTGAAGCTCTGCGGCTTGGGCACTGTCTTCGCGCCATCGTTCGGTCCGCCCCAGGTTTCTTTAACGATCTGGTCGGCGGCGCGCTCGACGGCGGCGGCGGGAAAGTAAATGTTGACGGTCACGCAGGCACTGACGAAAAATGCGGTGATAAAAAGTATTCGCTTCAACATGGAACCTCCATTGTCTATTTGACGTTGGGTTTGTCGGTTTTGTTTATTCTTTCTAATCTTTTTAATAGTTCGGAAAAGGCGATGGTTTGGGTGTGGCTGACGATGTTGACCGTCGGCGGTAAAAGGCTGCCGACTACCAGCATTTCCTGATCGCCTCGGCTTTCAACGCCGCGCAGCTGCAGCCGGTCGTTCTTTAAAGTCGCTTTGAAGCCGAGTTTGCTGTAGCGAAAGCTGTCGAAGAAACTCGCCAGACCGCCGTAAACCGCGCCGGCGTCCTCGCCGGAACTCAAGACCGTGATTTTGTTCAGCGCTTCGACGCTGATCCTTTGCTCGCCGCCGCGGTCCACCGAATGAATGTCGGCGCGCAGTTCGGAGGGCTGGCCGTCGGACAGGACCAGATCGTCGATGCTGCCTTCGAGAATGCCTGAGATGCGGCCGAATGCAAAGGTTTGAGATAGTTGTTCCAATTGAATGGCGCTGAACTTGGCTTCGAGCTTGATCGCCGCCAGGGCGGAAAATGGATTGTCGATTTCGAACTTGCCCATGCGCAGCTGGCCGCCGAACAGTTCGGCGTGAATCTCGCCTTGGGTGCGCAGCTGGTTTTCCGCCGATTGAATCTGCGGAATCGAGCCGGTCAGCGTGCCGCTAAAACGCGGCCAGTCCAGCGCCTGGGTCAGCTCTTCGAGTTTGAGCCGCTTGGTCTCGGCCGAAAAAGAAACCTGCTTGGGATCTTTCAACAGATCGGGCCAAAAAAGATTGGCGATCTCGATCTCACCGCCGAAAATGGCGAGGCGTATCGGTTGGTGCACGCGGAGCGCATTGTTGGTCAGCGAGAGCGTCGTCGCAATAGCTGGGATGGATTGGTTGGCAAAGCGAATTCTTTCGATCGCTAAATTGCCGATGCGGGGTGTGCCGGCGGTTGCCGGCTTACTCTCAGCTAAGGATATTTGTAGCGGCAAGTTGAGCGCCATGGGGCCGATGCGCCAGTCGTTAGATTTCGTTCGCAACTCGCCATCCTTCAGCGAGATTTCGCCGGCGATGGCGAGGCCATCGATGGGGCCGTTCAGTTGTAAGCGAAAAGTCATTAGGCCGGCGATGGCGAGCTTGTCGAGAACTGGAAACTGACGGTTGAAAGTTTCGCGCAAGAAAAATTCGAAGAAGCCGCCGGGCGAGAAATTGCCGCTGTTTGCTAGCAGATGAAGATTCGGCGTTTGTGCAAGGTTTTCAATTGCACCGCCGAGTTCTATGGCGCCAACGCTGGCCAGGCTGATCGTGCAGCGCCGGCAGTCGAGCCGGTTGGCCGCGCGCGCGTAATCGGCGTTCACTTCCAAGACCGGCTTTTGAGTTTTCAAATCGCCGAAAAATTTGCCCCACAACAATTCGCCGCTGTCGGCGCTGAATTTGCCGCTGACGCTAATTTGCGTCCCGTCGGCAATCACTTCGAAGGGACCGTTGAAACTGAGGTTCTCGCCGACTTTGCCGTCGTCGGGGGATTTAAATTTCATTCCGCTGCTGTCGACGCGGCCGGCGAATTTCAACGGCTGATCGGCTTGGTAGTCGAAGGTTGCGCCGATTTGCAGTTTGTCGGCGCCCGCTTGCCAGCGTCCTTTGGGCGAGTAAGCAATCTTGTTCGCTTGCAGTTTGGTTTCCTTGAAACGAAACGCCGGCTTCGTCCATTCAAATGGCGCGGCGAATGACAGACTCGCCACCGCGAGGTCATCGCCGCGCACTTGCAGCGCGTCGCTTTCGACGATTCCTTTGACCTCGAGGGCGTTCCACGGACCCTGCAAATTGACACTGGCCTGGGCTTGCCCCGAGTAGCTCCAGCGGTTGAGCGGCGCCGGCAAATGGGCTTTGGCAATTTCGATCGGCAGATCGCGAAAAATAAACTTGGTTGCGCTAATCGTCGGCACCGCACCGAAAACAATTTGCCCTTCACCAGCGCCGCTCACAAAGGGCGCAGATATTTTTACTGACTTTAGCCCGAGGGTTTTATTCGCAAGTATATAGTTGCCGCCGAAGTTCAGCGCCAGGTCGCCCTTGGGCAATTTGACCGACATCGCGCTCAGGCTGTTGGCGAAATCGACCAGCGTCGCTGCACTAGTAAAATTCGCTTCGCTCAGTTTGGTATCGGCGCTGATTTTCCCGTTTAACGTGCCTGTGAACTTGTTGCCGGCGATTTCGAGATCGTGAAATTTGCTATCGATGCTGAGATTGATCGGTTGCCGTTCCGGAGCGCGCAGCTTCAAGTGTAGTTGGACTGAATCTTGGGCGATCTTTGCAGCGCCGAAATCGAGCAAGCTTTTAGCTCGCTTGGGGCGGAGCGTGATATCAGATTCGAGATCGCGCGGCTGGCCTTTGATGCGCAGTTCGGCGACGCCATTTAGCTGCGGCACATCGGCGCTCAGGCTGATCCCCGTGGGCCCGGCGAGATTGAAATCTTGGGCGGCCAAACTGATATTCTCCAGCTCGAAGATGGTTTGCGTTCCGCGCTTCAAGATAATTCTGCCGTTGTGCACATCGAGATGGCGTAGGGCGATTTCCGTCGAGCCTTGGCTTGGCGTTTTTGAAATTTCATCGATATCGATTTCGATGGTCAGTTGGTCAATCGCTAGACGATGAATTGTCCGCGACCAAAGATCGAAAGGGCTGGCGCTCGCTCGCAGTTGGCGCGCTTTGAATTGTAACTGGCCCGGTTGACTTATGACTACCGCGTCGGCGACCACCGTGAGCGGCAACTGAAAAGCCAACGAATCAGCGTGCACGTGGTACCCGCTGCGCTGGGTGATTTCCCCGAGCAGCCAAACTTTGAATCGGTTGGAGCGCAGGGTTGCCGTCAGCGCGATGCCGATGCCTACGCACAGAACGAACAGAGCAAAAACGATCTTAACGCCGGTGCGCGCCGCTCTAGTCATGGGCAAACGATACACGCTGGGATTTTTACCGGCAAGGGAGGTAGGCGCGGTGGATCGAGATTGCTGAAACGCACGAAGGGTTCGCTGTAATTTGACCAGAATGTGAATGCGTGTAGTCGTGTCCAGGAAAAATTATCTGTCCTAGCAACGTCAATATGTGATGTTAACGCGACGTGATGATGTCAGGGTCATAGCTCGGGTTGAGTTTTTCCGGCTGAGCTTGATCTTCTCTAGCGATCTGGGCTTTGACTCGATAGTATTGTCGTTCGCTGACACCGAGGTCAGCTCGCATCGAAACACTCTTTATTATGATGGCTAATCGCTTCTAGTCTTTCATTGTCAGGGTTGTCATCCTTCCACCCTGACATAATCGCGTTGCTGTTAACATGACATATTGACGTTGCCACGACACGTAAATTCCTTCAATCAGCCCTTCGACAAATTTTAGCAAGAGCTCGCGCTTAGTTTTGAGCAGCGCGGTGGGCACCACCTGGCCGAAACGCGCGTAGTCGATGGGCAGATCCAACATATCGACCAGCACGCGGCAACAGCCGGACTCGGTGATGGTCGGCACGTCGTAGGTGCCGAGCAGCGTGGCGTGGAGTTGGCCGGCGATCATCGCCGGCACGCGGGTGGTGCCGGCGGCTTGGACGATGCGCACGTCTTTATCGGGATCGAGATTGAATTGGCGCAGCAGCATGCGCGTGGTCACATCGGACGACGAGCCGAAGCGGCTGATGGCGATTTGTTTGCCTCTCAAGTCGTCGGCGGTTTTGACATCGTTGCGCACCACGAAAGCGAAGGGAAATCGGTTGATGTAAACGCTGACCAGTTTGCCGTCGAGAACGCCGGCGGACACGGCGTTCAACATCGCCGGCACGTCGGAGTCGGCGATCTCAAGGTCGCCGCCGACCATGGCTTGGGCCATGGTGGCGCCGCTGGTGAAATAGATAAACCTGACATCGAGGCCGCGCTTCTTCCAGATGCCGGCGCGGTCGATGGTCTTGTGCAGATTTTTGGCGACACCGGTGCCGCTGTAGCCGACGCGGATAAGCTGCTGGGCCGTCGCGGGCGATACCAGAAGCGGCGCGGCTATAATGGCGAGGAGAAGTAGTCTCATTTTTCGCATCGTCGGTACCTCTGTTTTCCAGCTGTGACGTCATTCGTTCGCCGCTTCAATCGATTTTGTACAACGTCGCTGCATTGGCCGACAAAATCTGCCGCCGCTCTGTGTCGTTCATTCCGGCTAGACACTTTGAGGCGAATTGTTGGGTGTCCGGCCAGTTCGAATTCGCCGCGGGAAAATTTGCCGACCAAAGAATGTTATCGACGCCGATGTGGCTGGCATTGATCTTCACTTCGTCGTACCAAGTCGTCAGGTAGCACTGGCGATGAAACATTTCCGAAGGTTTCAATTCGTAGCCGCAGTGATCCTGATCGTACTGATGGTCGGCATATTCGAGCAGGAACGTTCCCCAACCGATGGTGCTCTCGGCGAAAATTACTTTGAGCTTGGGAAAACGCAGCAAAATGCGCGAGAAAAGTACATTGGTTAAGTCGAATACCGCGCTGGCCGGGCGCGCGACGGATTGCAAAGCCGCCGCCAGCTCCGGCGCTAAATTTGGCGCCATGGGAAATTGCAACTGCGGCGCGGAGCCGGCATGGAAACACAACGGCACATCGAGATCTTGGCAAGCGGCCCACACGGGATCGTAATGTTCGCTGTTAAGGTGCGGCAGATTGCGCAAGTGGATCGGTTCGGCGGGAAAGATGACGCCGCGATGGCCGCGCCCAACGGCGCGACGAATTTCCTCAACCGTCGCTACGACCGGCGCCAGCGGCACTAGGCATTGGGGGACGAAGCGCTTGCTGGCGTGTGCCCATTCGTCGATGAGCCAATCGTTGTAAGCGCCGACGCAAGCGAGTTCCAAATCGGGATCGCCGATCATGCCGAAGTTTTCGCCGGAGAAACCGCCGAGGCTCGGATACAACACCGCGCAGTCAATGCGGTCATCGTCCATCGCCTTGAGGCGCGCCGCGGGATCGTAAGCGGCTTTCGGGATTTCCTCCCAACGCTTCGGTACGCTGACTCGGTCGTTCATGAGCGCGCCAACGCGGGCAATGTCCGCGAGGGGAAATTTACGGCCATCGACGATCCATCGATCGCTGCCATCGGCTGAACGTTCAAGATGGGGAGTGCGGTCGGCGAATTTGTCTTTCGCTAGCCGCTGAGTCCAAATGTCCGGCGGCTCGATCACGTGATCGACGGCGCTGATGATGCGGTTGGGAGGTGTCATGCGTGATTTGCGGCAAATCCTAATTTTCTAAAGGCGATACAGCGCCTGGGCGTTAGCGTAGAGCATTTTCTTTCGTTCATCGTTGGGTACGCCCGCCAGCGAGCGCTCGACGAACTTCCACGAGTCCGGATAAGTCGAAGCGATATGCGGGTAGTCCGACTCCCACATGATGTTGTCGACGCCGACCGCATGGCGCAGCTCGATGCCGGCCCGTTCGTACCAGAAATTTACGTAGACTTGTTCGCGAATCACCTCGCTCGGTTTTCGCGCCAAGCCGTGGCGCCACAACTGGCGCCGTTCCCATTCGTGATCGCATGCGGCCTGCACGCAGCTCACCGAACCGATGCCGGTTTCGGCGAAAACCCATTTCGAGCGCGGAAATTTGTCAGCGATTTGGGAGAAAATCAAATTCGGCACGATCTGCGCCGGCCATGCGGAAGTGGGCACCGTGAATGCGGCGTGCTGTTGATACGGCGTGTAGCCATCCCATTCAGGATAAGTCAGCTTGCGCGCCAGCCCCGCCGACGCGTGAAAGTGGATCGGCATGGCGAGCTCCTGGCAAACTTCCCAGAGCGGATACCAGTACGACTCGCTGATATGCGGCAGCCTCTCGACCATCAAACTTGGCAGTGCGAACATGACGACGCCGCGGTGTCCTTGATTGGCGGCGCGGGTGACTTCCTCGACGATGGTTTTCATGCCGCACAGCAGCGGGATCATCGCCAGCGAAATAAATCGCTCGCTGGCGCGGGTCAGTTCGCCGAGGGAATCGTTGTAGGCCTGCACGCAGGCGAGCTCGAATTCGGCGTCGTTGTACTGATGAAAGGAGCTTGGATCGTTGGGAAAGAGCACTTCGGCATCGATGCCGTCGGCGTCGAGCGCCTTGAGACGTTCGCTCGGGACGTAGGCCTTGGCCGGCACTTCTTGCCAGCGCTGCGGATACAAATTGCGGTTTGGGTCACCCATCACCGCCGGACAATTGCACACGCGGCGGCTGTGTAGCGCTCGGCCATTGACCACCCAACGCTCGACCTTGGCGCCGTTATTCTCGACCTCTTTGATCTGTGGAATGCGCTCGCCGAATTTGCTTTTCGACATGCGATCGAGAAATGCCCTGGGCTCGGTGACGACATGGGAGTCCGCGCTGATTAGGCCGTGGTGAATTTCCATTGCGAGGTTCGGTTAAAATGCCGGTTTCAAGTACGCTGGGTTTTTTCTCAATTGATAACTCGCAACATATTCACTCCATCTCCGCCATCGCCGTTGCCACCGCGCCGTGAAAACAGCGCTCGATGGCAAGCGACTCTTCGCCGCCGCGCAGAACCTGTTGCGCCGTCAAATCGTCAACGACGTAGTTCTGAAAAACCTGGTTGAGTAAATCCGAATGCTCCACGTCGGCGAACAGATGCACCTGCGTGCCGATGTCTTGTTGTTGCTTCTTGATGCCCAGCTCCAGTTCCTGCCGCTTTACCAACCGTTGCGTGAGTGTGCCGCCTTTGACGATCTGGTCGTTGTTGCGCCGTTCCAGGATGTGCGAGCAGGCGAGTCCTTCGATCCAGGGATTTTCTTGGGCGCAATGAAGCCAGGCGTAAAACGCCGCGCGCGCGCCGGGAATCATGTCGGACTCTTTGTGGCTGCCCAAATCGTCTTCGGTGACATGCGCCTTGCCCATGCGCGGGTCGTAAATCAGTTCGTCTTTCTCGTGTTGCCAAATGGCGCGCTTGACGTCGAGCGGCGCTTTGCACG
This sequence comes from Deltaproteobacteria bacterium, assembly GCA_009692615.1. Taxonomy (NCBI): domain Bacteria; kingdom Pseudomonadati; phylum Myxococcota; class Myxococcia; species Deltaproteobacteria bacterium. The sequence goes on from SHYW01000112.1 coordinate 14,774, forward strand.
AGACCGCGGCCCAGCAATCGCGCCGGTTGTTGCCGAAAAAAGTCATGTGCAGGTGGCGCAAGGCGAGCCGCGTCGGTGTCAGCGGCACGGTCAACAGCCGGCGAATTTCCGGCGTCTCGTACCACTGGTTGACCATCACATCTAACTGTTTAGCGACTTCGGACCATCGACTCATCGAGGTTACCTCGGCAATTGATTTTCGCAGCTGCTTGGTGCGGTGCGCAATAATGACATCGAACTATACGTCGGTGTCGAAACGGCTGTCAATCAATTGCGCAAATCGTCGAAGCGTAGTGAGAAAATCGGGCGGCTCAATTTGCCATTTAGCACTGCCGGTCTTTTGGGATCGAGGCCGCCCGTCCCGTCAGTGCGATGATCCAGTGAAAGCGCCCGGCTGAGAAGTTCGTGTGAGATTTACATGAAAGTCAGAGTTTTTCGTTGCTGAGCGATTCTAGATTCAACTACGCGCCTGACCCTCCCGTCAGTCGAAATAATATGAGCGCGATTCCCATAATTAGGACGAGAACAGCGATGCGATACGCATTGCCGCGCGCTGTCGGCTCCGCCCACTGTAGAGCCGCGGCCAGGTCATCGTGGAAGCTGGCTTTGGCAAAATCGTAGACGTAGACGTTTTGCCAATGGAAGCAGCTGACTGGTTTGGCGAAGTTTATGTTTTCGCGGCGCGTCTTTGCCGGAACCTCGTTGGCTTTGTAGATGCAGGTATTGAACTCAAGCGCGACGTTTCTGACGGCGGTTTCGCTAACGAAGGCGCCAGCGGGGTAATCGGCCATGTATACCACTGGCAGTTTTGGTTTTTCGGCGCCGTAGTATTTCTCGGTTCGGTTGTCGTAGGAGTCGGGCCGGTTCCATCTAATTAAATAAAATCTGCCATACTCCGGATCGCTGTTGTAAACCGGATCGTTGTCTTGAGAATCGATGACCCAATGGCGAAAGCAAAAAGGCATGGGCTCGCCGAAGCTGGCGACGGTGTCGCTGACGCTCCGATGGATCTCGCCTCGAGGATTTTGTGTGCTGTCAAAAACGTAGCCTTTTTTGAATTGGACGATGGCGTATTTCTCCAACGCTGCCACGGTGGCGGTTTCGTATTCCATGATCACGCCGTTGGCGTAGGTCGGATGATTGGGATTGTCGCTGAACCAAATCTCGTTGACCACTTTGGTGAGTGTAAATCTTTTGAGATCGCAGCTGTCGGTCGATGCGCAATCGGCATTGAAAAATTCCTGTTTGCTCTCGGCGCGCTTGTGCACATGACCTTTGCCGGTGAAGTCGGCATGAGAAACTGCCGCTAGGAAAAAGCTCGCCAGGATGAATGAAAAGCAGAAATAGATTTTCACTTGATTAGGAAGTTAACGAATTCGAAACTTCCCTGTCAACGACCGTAGCGAAAAAACAAAATTCCGATTATGTTGCGGCGATGACAGCCGTGGCAATCCGTCGGCTGATTCACTCGGAGGTGTCACATGGGCGAAGTTTTAGCTACCGCTGAAAGCGCTAGCGGCACGGCGCCGCGGGCATCGGCGAATATCCGCCATCTGTGCCGGATGGAGATCGCCGGCGGCGGCCAGATCGTCATCGATGGCAATTATGCCTATGTCGGCCATCAGCACCGGCCCAATGGGACGACGATCCTCGACATCGCCGATCCGCGGGCGCCGAAGATTCTCAGCACGCTGACACCCGGCCATCCCTGGTCGCACTCGCACAAGGCGCGGATTGTCGGCGACATCCTGATCGTCAACTCCGAGTACGAACATGGCCCCGGCGCGCGCCGCGCTGAATATCCCGACGGCGGCTTTCGTATCTATGATGTCAAAGATCGAAGCAACCCCAAGCTTCTGTCTTTCGTGAAAACCTACGGCAAGGGTGTGCATCGCTTCGATGCCGACGAGAACTACACCTATATCTCCACCGAAATGGCAGGCTTCGTCGGCAACATTCTGGTCATCTACGATATTCGCAATCCGACCAAGCCGGTGGAAGTGTCGCACTGGTGGATGGATGGACAGAATGCCGCGGCCGGCGAGGCGCCGCATCCGAAGCACGCCGAACATCGCCTGCATCACGCGCTGCGCAGTGGGAATGAAATGTATGCCGGCTGCTGGATGTCGGGCGTGGCGATCATCGACGTGAGCGACATCCAGCAGCCGCGCACGCTGTCGCGCTACGAGTACGATCCTGCTTGCCCGGAGCCAACCCATACGTTTATCAAAGTTCCCCATCTCATCGGCGGCAAGCGCATCGCGGTTTCGACGGAGGAAGAACGCAGTCATCGGGGCGCCGATACCGGCAAGCCGCACGCGCCGCTGCGCACCTGGGATGTCAGCGATCCGACGCGGCCGAAACTTCTCTGCACCCGTTATCTGCCTGAGTCGGCGACACCTTACCCAGCTGACAAGGTGCGCTTTGGGACGCACCAATTGCGTGAACGGGTGGACGCGGACAATTTGATTTACGTCACTTGGTTCGCCGGCGGGCTGCGCATCATCGACATCAGCGATCCGGCGAATCCTCAAGAGAAGGGTTATTTCATTCCCAAACCAGGGGATGGCGTCGCGGCGCCCCTGACCAACGATGTCGTCATGGACCACCGCGGGCTTTTGTGGATGACTGACAAGGAGCGTGGCATCGACGTGATCGAATACAAAAATTGAGCGGGACGGCGCGCGGAACTCGCCATGTTCGGCGGCCTAATCTGCTGTCGTGGCAACGTCAATATGTCATGTTAACAGCAACGCGATTATGTCAGGGTAGTGCGTTGGGTTGAGGTCGTAAGTTAGAAACCTGGCCATAGCGGAACCCCACCTTGTTGGAGTTGGTTCGATATAGGCGAAGTGTGTGCGTCGT
>SHYW01000113.1 GCA_009692615.1 Deltaproteobacteria bacterium
AATCTGCTGCTTGAATCCAGTTTCAAACTTCCGTCGTTGTTTTCCCATCGATCGACTCCTTCTCGCGGGTCCATCCTACCCGCCCGTTGAGCCGATCTCACTCACCTCTAATTCTCAGTTTTTCTCTCCAGTCAATGGGGCGCAGTCCACAAGAGTAAATCCCCCTCGATCCCACTTTTCCAAAGGGGGAAGAAGAAAAAGATAAATTCTAACGCGACGCGAGTTTTAGCTGTTGAGATTTGCTCGCCGGCCGTTTGGCGATGGGTTTGGCCTTCACTGGAATAACGTTGGGCTTCGCGCTGGCGCCGCGCAGCTTGGCCGGTGGGGATTTCGTCGGAAATTTTACCGGGAGATTTTTTTTCACCGGCGGCGGTTCCAGCGCGCGGTTTTGGGCGGTGATAAACGGCTCGACTTTATCCGCCGGCAAGCGCACCGAATAGCCGCTCGGCAGCACTTTGGTGCCGGCGTCTAGGGAGGGATTCCATTGGAAAAATTCGTTTTGCGAGATCGCCGCCGGCTTGAGTAGCGCGTGCAGCGCCGTCGGCGCTTTCACGGCAACTTCTCGCAACTGCTGCGCTGGGTGCGGCCGTAGAAAGGGAAAATAATTTTCGCTGTGGGTGGCGATCTCGACCACGGCGAGAAACTCGGCGTAAAAATTCTTCGACGCGAAACCGAAGCTCGGCGATTCATAGTTACGAATCAGCTCGACCAAATCCCGCGAGCCGACCGCCTTGATGCCGCGAAACATCCCCTCGGTGCCGTGATTGTATGCCGTCAGCGCCAACGGCCAACTGCCAAGAATCTGATAGTTCTGCTTGAGCAAGCGCGCCGCTCCGCGCGTCGACGCCATGGGATCGCGCCGCTCGTCCACCGCCGCGTCGATGCGCATGAATTTCTTGCCGGTCTCGGGCATGAACTGCCACATGCCCAGCGCGCCCACACCCGAGCGCGCGCGTACGTTGAACGAGGACTCGACCAACGGCAAATAGGCCAACTCTGCCGGCAAGCCTTCGTCGCGAAATATTTTTAGCATCTGCGCCATGTAGCGGCCGGACATTTTCAACCCTGCGGCGAAGGACTCCTTGGCGCCGCGCTGGCTGCGAATGCGGCTTTCGTCATCGGCGAGCTGGTATTCCGCGGCGATGCGCGCCCGCTCTTTGGCCACCAGCGCGCGCCCTTGGTCGTTGTCCGGCAGCCGCAGCACGCTGTAGATTTTTGCCGGATCGGCGGGATCGAACAACACAACATCGCCCATGCCGTAGCTGGAAAAAATCTGCCGCCAGAACTCCACCGCGCCTTCCAGACCTGCGGGCACGGCGAACGGCGCTTCTTGGCTCCACGCCGGAGAGATGCGCAGCAGCGAAAGCAAAACCCATGTCAGGATAAAAGTACGGTTGCGAAGCATCAAAGTTGTTTTAACCAAGAGAAATTTGACCGATAGTAGCAAACGCGTTAAGGTCAGTCAAAATTTTTCTTTAATCGAGTGCGGCTTGTCCAGTCGAACACTTATTTTCTTCGCCATCGCCTTAAGCTGTCACAACGTCGCGTGCCGTTCTGCGCCAGCCGAGCGGCCGCCGGGTTATCTAATCGCCGGCATTGAATCCCATCCGCTTCAGCTCGATCCGCGCCATGCCACCGATACCAACTCGGTGCGCATCGGCAATCTGATTTACAGCCCGCTGCTGCGTTCCGATGAACACTTACGGCTGCAACCGGATCTCGCCGCCAGTTGGCGCCAAGTGGATGCACTTAATTATGAATTCACCCTGCGCCGAGGCGTGCGCTTTCACAATGGCCATGCGCTCACCGCCGCCGACGTAAAATATACGTTCGAGTCGATCCTCGACCCGGCCAACCGTTCACCCAAGCGCGGTCAACTGAAACATCTCGTCGCCGTCGAACAGACCGGAAGTCATCAGTTGCGCTTTCAACTAGACGCACCGCACACACCCTTTGTCGAGCAATTCACCCTCGGCATCGTTCCCGAAGGTTCGCCGCTGACTGACAAACCACCGCCAGGCTCAGGTCCATTTAAGCTAGAAGCCATCGCTGTAGGCGAAAAGATTACGCTCAAATCCAACGACGATTACTGGAACGGTAAACCATCTCTGGCCGGGGTGATTTTCAAAACCATTCCCGACGCCATGGTGCGCGCCTTAGAATTTAAAAAAGGAAGCATCGATTTCATGCAGAACGACATCGAGCCCGACATGCTGCCCTGGCTCAAGAAAAATACTGGCGCCGACGTTGGCGTCCATCAAGGCACCTCGTTTCAATACATCGGCATCAACCTCAGCCATCCGATCTTACGCCAGCGCAAAGTGCGCCAAGCCCTGGCCCTGGCGATCGATCGCGACGCGATCATCAAAAACTTGCTCAAAGACACCGGCAGCGCCGCCACCGGCTTGATGTCGCCAATCAGCTGGGCCTACGACGACACGGCGCGCCCGTGGCCCCACGATCCGGCCAAGGCGAAACAACTTCTCGACGAAGCCGGCTACGCCGATCCCGACGGCGAGGGACCGCGGCCGCGCTTTCGCTTGTCGTTCAAGACGACCAATATCGATCTGCGCCGGCGCATCGCCGAAGCGCTCAAAGAGCAGCTGCAAAAAGTCGGCATCGAACTGGAAATCCGCAGCTACGAGTGGGGGACTTTTTTCGGCGACATCAAGAAAGGCAACTTTCATCTCTATTCGCTGGCCTGGACCGGCATCATGGACCCGGATGTTGAATACCAAATCTTTCACTCCACCAACGTGCCGCCCAACGGCGACAACCGCGGCCGCTACAACAATCCGCAAATCGACCGCCTGCTCGAACAAGGCCGCATCAGCGCCGACGAAAGCGAACGCAAGCGCATCTACGGCCAAACCCAAAAAATATTCGCCGAAGATCTCCCCTGCGTGCCGCTCTGGTGGTGGAAAAACGTCGTGGTGAAAAAGCCGTCGGTTCAAGGCTTCGTTCCCTACCCCGACGGCGATTTTTTCTCGCTGAGGAACGTAACCTTGCAGTAATTCATCCGTGTAGGGGCGACCGGCGGTCGCCCGTACTCCACGACCAGCCGAGCACAGCAAGCCGTAACCAAATAGGGAATTGAATGTTCACCACGAAGGACACGAAGAGCACGAAGGTCGGAAAGTTTTTTATCCGAAACCTTCGTGTCCTTCGTGCCTTCGTGGTGAGAAGGTATTTTTGACTCAGCAGCCCAACATTAGCCAAAGCAATCGGCATCCATGAAACGCTACTTCACCCACCGCCTGCTGCTTCTGCTGCCGACGCTATTCGGCGCGCTCACGTTGGTGTTTGCGCTGATTCATTTTATTCCCGGCGATCCGGTGGAAATCATGCTCGGCGAAACCGCCACTTCCGCCGACAAACTGGAACTGCGCCGCAACCTCGGCTTGGACCAACCATTACTCACCCAATACAAAACCTTTCTCGTCAACCTCGCCGGCGGGAATCTTGGCCGATCTCTTTACGAACAATCCAGCGTCAGCGCAATCATCGCCGTGCGTCTACCGGCAACACTTGAATTGGCCACCTTCGCCATGATCGCTGCGGTGCTAATTTCCTTTCCGCTTGCTATCCTCGCCGCGGTTCATCGCGGTGGATTGCTCGACCGCGGCGCGCTGCTCTTTTCTCTCTTCGGTCTGTCGCTGCCGAATTTTTGGCTCGGCCCGTTACTGATGTTGTTTTTCTCCATCCAACTCGGCTGGACGCCGGTGTCCGGGCGCGGCGGATTGAGTCATCTATTTTTGCCGGCGTTGACACTCGGCCTGGGCATGGCGGCCATTCTCACGCGCATCTTGCGCGCCAGCTTACTGCAAACCATGCACGAAGACTTTGTCCGCACTGCCCGCGCCAAAGGTTTGGCGGAAAAACAAGTTTGGCTCAAACACACCTTGCGCCATGCGCTCATGTCGACGATCACGATCGTCAGCTTGCAGTTCGGCGCCCTGCTCGCCGGCTCGCTGATCACCGAGACAATATTCAGTTGGCCGGGCATCGGTCGATTGACCGTACAGGCAATTCAAACCCGCGACTACCCGTTGGTACAAGGCTGCGTTTTGGTCATCGCGGTCGCTTATCTGCTGGTCAATTTCATCACCGATCTGCTCTACAAACTCGTCGATCCGCGCGTCAGCTATGAAAAATAACTTTTTGCTGTGCTGCGGCGCATTGCTTCTGCTATTGCTCGTCGGCGCGTCGTTGTTGGCTCCAGCGCTGGCACCGCACCCGCCGCTGCGGCAAAATCTTGCGAACGATCTCGTCGCCTACAGTGCCGATCATCCCCTGGGCACCGACAAACTCGGCCGCGACATCCTGAGCCGCATGCTCTACGGCGGCAGAATCTCTCTGCTCGTCGGCGTCACGACAGTTTCGCTTTCTCTCGCTATCGGCTTCATCGTTGGCGCGTTAGCGGGCTACTGCGGCGGCTGGGTCGATCTGCTGCTCATGCGTTTGGTCGACATTCTGCTCGCCTTTCCCGGCATCCTGCTCGCCATCGCGTTTACCGCCGTGCTCGGCCCCGGCCTCGACCACGTCGTCCTGGCGTTGTGTTTAATCGGCTGGACCAGCTACGCCCGCTTGGTGCGTGGCGAGATTCTCACACTGCGCGAACGCGACTTCGTTCAAGCCGCACGCGCCCTGGGCGGCGCACCGGCGCGCATCGTCTGGCGTCATCTATTGCCCAATCTTCTGCCGCCGCTCATGATCCAAGCCACCTTCGGTCTCGCCGCCGCCATCGTCGCCGAAGGCAGCCTGAGCTTTCTCGGCCTCGGCGTCGCACCACCGACACCGTCCTGGGGCTCGATGTTGAACGACGGCAGGCAATTTCTACTGGTAGCACCGCATCTGACCACGTATCCCGGTCTAGCGATCATGCTCACTGTGTTGGGATTGAATCTCGTCGGCGACGCCTTGCAAGAACGACTAGAACGGCGCCAGTCCTAGAGACAATCTGGAATTTGGAATATGGAATTTGTAATTCTGCGCCGCGCATTGCGCTTCCCACGTCGGCAATGCTAAGTAAAATGCATCAGGAGGCCCGCGCCATGAAACTCTACACCAGCCACACTTGACCCTACGCCCACAGGACAAGGATTGTCCTGGCCGAGAAGCAGCTCGCTTACGAAAAGATCGAAGTCGATCTCAAAAACAAACCGGACGATTTGGTCAAACAGAATCCCTACGGCAAAGTGCCGGTGCTGATCAACGACAATGGCGTGATCTTCGAGTCGGCGGTGATCAACGAATATCTCGACGAAAAATTTCCCCAAATACGGCTTATGCCGAGCGATTTCTTGAAGCGCTCGAAAGTGAGAATCTGGGTCGACTTCATGAACACCCGCGTCCATCCGACGGGCTCCGACCTGCAAAAAGACCGCGAGCCGGGAAAAGCCCGCGTGAGAATGGACCAACACCTGCGCGCCCTCGACGACGCGCTCATCGGCCAAGATTATCTGGTCGGCGAATATTCCCTCGCCGATGTGACATTTATTCCATTCTACACGCGGCGCGAGCGCTACAAGGTCGCCATCGACGACAACTACCCGAACCTAAGACGCTGGGCGGAAAGCTTGATCGCCCGGCCGCAGGTAGCGAAGACACTATAATAACACTCAACTGGAACGCTGGAGTAATGGAGCGTTGGGCCAATCCCACGACTCCAGCACTCCACCACTCCATTCCTACAGGAGCCTTCATGCAACCGATCCTCGTCAGTCCCCAAGAAATCCGCGGTATCGTCACCATGAGCGAAGCGGTGGAAGCGGTGCGCTTAGGCTTTCGCGAGTGGGGTGAGAACACGCAACTCAACGCGCCGCGCCGGCGCATTCACATTCCCACCGGCGTGCGCGTCAGCGTCCATCAAGGCGGCGTGCCGGCGGCCCACGCCACCGGCCTGATGACGCATTGCGAATGGGTCAAGCCGATGGCCAGTGAGCAGGTCTATCCGCGTTTGAACCATCCGGTCATCGTGCTCTACGACGCCGCCGAAGGAGAATTGAAAGGCATCATCGTCGGCGAGATCACGTGCAGCGAGCTGCCCGACAACGTCGCGGTCACCGGGCTGCGCACCGCCGCCACCAGCGCCGTCGGCACCGACTTGCTGGCGCGCCCGGATGCGACAAGCATGGGAATCTTCGGCGCCGCCGGTCAAGCAAAGAATCATCTGCTCGCGATCATGCAGGTGCGCAAACTGAAAACCGTCAAGGTCTACAGCCGCAATCCGGAAAACCGCAAACAGTTCTGCGACGAGATGGGGCCGATCACGAATTTGAATATAATCCCAGTCGCCTCGCCGGCCGAAGCCGTGCGCGGCGTCGATATCGTGCTCACCGCGACCAACTCCAGCGTGCCGGTGTTCGATGGCAATTTACTCGAACCGGGCCAGCATGTGACGACGATTGTCGGCAGCAACGTCGGCTTGGTCAAAGGCGGATTCACCGCCGCCAAGCGGCGCGAGATCGACGACGCGACGCTGGCGCGCAGCGACGTGCACGGCATCGTGTCGATTCAACAGGCGATCCAAGACGAACAAGCGGATATCTTCGATCCGGTCAACCGCGGCGTGATCAAGTGGGAGCAGTTAATTGAAATCGGCTCCATCCTCGCCGGCAACAACGAAGGCCGCACGCGTCTGGACCAGATTACCTTTTATAAAAACAACGCCGGCCAAGGCGTCGCCGACGTCGCGTTGGGCGCGAAAGTGTTGGAAAACATCAAAGCGAAAAAGGCCGGCACGATGCTGAACTACTGAATTGGAGTAATGGAGTATTGGAATGCTGGGGTAGTGGTATCCGAAACCCATCACTCCTTTACTCCACCACTCCATCACTCCAGTGTCTTCTTCTCCGCGCCGCGTATGGCGCAAGTGACGATGGCGATGGAACCCAAGCCGGCGATCACCAACCACGAGCTATGAAACGACTTGATAAACAGCTCTGGGCTCGCGCCCCATTCAGTGTACGGCGGCACCGTCGCGCCTTCCAGACCGAAATAGTTTAACCAGCGCAGAAACAACATACTTCCCAGCGCCACGCCCACGGCGTTACCGACGTTGGCCGAGGTCAGCGACAGACCGCTCACCGAACCGACGTGGCGCGCATCGACGGCGTTGAACATGCCGCTCAAATTGGGCGACTGAAAAAACGACCAGGCGAAACCTAGCAGCATCAGTGGAACCATGACAGAAACTTGTGTGCTGCTTGCATTCAACCCCGAGAAACCGATCATGGCGAGCACCGTCAGCGCCGCGCCGACGGTGCACATGGAGCGCGATCCGAGCTTGTCGCCGAGCCAGCCGCCGAGCGGCGCCAGACAGACGATCACGAGAGAAAAGAAAATGATCGTCAAGCCGACCTGGGTCGGCTTCACATGCAAAATCCCTTGGAGATAGAACGGCAGCAAAAAAAACGTCGACGCATGAGTGATGGTGACGAAGAAATGGCTCAAAACGCTGGCGGTCAGCAGTCTTATTTTGAATAAGGATAGATCGAGCAACGGCGCGGCGGTTTTGCCTTCATGACGCACCAACAACCACAAGCTCACGGCGGAAACCGCGAACAGTACCACGGACCATGCGCCAAAGCCGGATTTGGCGATTTGTTGAAGGCCGAGAATCAAGGATACAAACACGCTGAGTAGCGCGATCATGCCGAGGGGATCGATGGTCACGCCACCCTTGTCCGGATTTGACTCGGGCAAAATTCTCCACGACATGTAGCCCGCCAACAGCGCGATGGGCGCGATCATGAAAAACGTCCAACGCCAACCCACGGTGTCGACCAAGAACCCGCCCAGCGAAGGGCCGGCGATGTAGCCGACGTGAAACGCCATCGACATCATGCCCAGCGCCCGTCCCCTGCCCTCGTTGGCGTATAGAGTGGATGCGATGGAGCGGCCATTAGCGAGGATCATCGCGCCGCCGGCCGCTTCGACGATGCGAAACAAAATCAGGAGCCAAAAATAACCGCTCAAGCCGCACGCCGTCGAACCGATGGCGAGCAGGAGAAAGCCGGCGGCGTAAACTTTCTTCCGCCCCAGCCGATCGCCCAAGCGCGCCATGCTCAGCACCAGGCCGACGATGGTCAACTGATACGCCAGCGGAATCCACTGCACCACCGCGAGCGACAAACCGAAATGCAGCGAGATCGTCGGCAAAGCGACGATCACCGAGCGCGAATCCACCGCGCTCATAAACTGGCCGAGGCAGACATTGAACAGCGCGAGCCGTTGAAGGCGTGGAGTGAGAGTTGATAGAGCCATGGAATTGAATACTGCCTACCCGCACCAGGCCGGCGACCCGTAAGCACAGAAGAACAGACCACGTATCCGTTCGCCCTGAGCTTCGTCGAAGGGCTCCTTCCGGTTGACCGAACGTTCTTACTTGGATAGCGTGACTGGCAGAGATAATCCAGTTCTCAAGTATTGAAACAGATAACTGAACCAACGACGACGTTAACTAGATGAGGCGACAAGTTTTCCGTCATTCCGGCGCAGGCCGGAATCCAGGCTTTCTTTATCGTCGCCATGCTAACGAATATGGATGCCGGCCTGCGCCGGCATGACAAATCTTCTCTTCGGCCAAAGGCAAAGCATTTAAACCATCTCCGAAAGGTACAAGGCTCATGAGCAAAATCGCCATCGCGCAGATGCAATCCTCCACCGACAAGCCCAGCAACCTCAGAAAGGCGCGCGGATTTATCGACCAAGCCAAAAGCAAAAACGCGGAGCTTATCGCCTTCCCGGAATTTCTGATGGCGTTCTCGCCCGCCAGCCAAAGCGCCGCGGAGTTAACCGAAGTCGCGGAATCGCTTGACGGCCCGTTCATCGCAAGGCTGCGCGAAAGCGCGAAAGCAAACGGTATTGCCATCATCGCGCCGATCTACGAAACCAGTTCCGTGCCCCAACGAGTTTTCGACACGGCGGTTTGGATCGACGCCCAAGGCAACGTCGCTTCAGTTTATCGAAAACTCCATTTGTACGATGCCTTCGGCTTCAAAGAGTCCGACAAATTTCACCCCGGCGCCGACATCGCGCCGCAGATCAACTCCGGCGACGCCCACTTCGGTATGATGATCTGCTACGACCTGCGCTTTCCGGAAATGGCGCGCATGCTGACCTTGGCTGGAGCGAATATTTTGATTGCGCCGTCAGGCTGGGTCCAAGGCGATCTCAAGGTCGAGCACTGGCAGACCATGATCAAAGCCCGCGCCCTAGAAAACGGCTGCTTCGTCATCGCGCCCAACCAAGTCGGCAATATTTACACCGGCCACAGCTTGGCCGTCGATCCGCTGGGGAGAACCCTGGCTGATCTTGAAGAAACCGAAGATTTGCGCGTGATCGAATTAGATTTGAAATTGGTAAACGAAGTGCGCGAAAAACTGCCGCTGCTGAAGAACCGCCGCACCGATGTCTATGCGAAATATTCGCAGTAAGGACAATCGATCATGCTGCAACAGCTGAACATGCTTCGACAGGTCTCAGCATGAACGCGTTGTACTCAAGGTTTTCAATCTCTGATCCGTTCGTCCTGAGCACGTCGAAGGACTCCGAGGTATTTTTGGCACCCGGCTACCGAGCGGGAACCCCACCAGGATAAAGCTGCTTCAACAAACCGTCGTCGACGATCTGTTTCATAAAACGATCGTCGTTAAACTCGGCAACAAACTGATCGGCGGCTCGCCCCGTCACGCCTAAGTTTTCCAAAATCGTCTTGGTTCCTTCGGCGCTTGGATAAGGCACCGACTCCATATAGCGCGTGTCGGAATCGTAGGCGTGTTGCAACATCGTCGGATCGGAGACTCGCGTATATTTTTCTAACACCGCCTTAGCTTCGTTGGGGCGCCGTTTGATCTGCGCGATCGCCTCGGTGATGCCGGCGACGAAGCCGCGCACGCGGGCCGGCTGTTTAGTGGCGTAGCTCCTCATGACCACGCTGCAATTGCCGGCGTAAGGAATGTTCAAGTCGCCCAATTCGAGCAGCGGTTTGAATCCCACCGCGGCGGCTTGCAGATCATTGGGCGAGCTGGCGAAGACGCCGTGCACCCGGCCGTTGACCAACGCCGCAAACGCCGCGCTGGTCGAGCCGCTGTAGATGATCGAAATATCTTGCCCCTGTTTGAAACCTTGGCGCGCGATGAAAAGCTTCGCGGCATAATCGCTACCTGAACCGGGATTGGCCACCGCCAAGACTTTGCCGCGAAGATCGGCGATCTTTTGGATCCCTGGAACGACCATGATCTTCGACGTAAGTTTGTGCATGACGCAGGAAGCGACTACGACATCGGCGCCGCCCAGACGCATCTGCACCAGCGGCGGCCCGGCGGAAAAATAAATCTGAATATCGCCGCTCAACAAAGCCGGCCGCCCTGCCGCGCGCGGCAAATAGATCGGTTTGACCTGCAGGCCATACTTCTCAAACAGCTTGCTCTCGACCCCGACCCACAGCGGCAAAATCGACCCTGACAACGTGCCATGACCGGCAAGAATAATCGGCCGCTCCTGGGCGACGCTGAAAGATGGAGCATGAAATAGGAATACAGAGGAGAGAACAATCGATTTGAACCAAGAGCGATCGCAGTACATACAAAACCTCCGGAATAAGAGGCAACTAACGATCCAAAAACGAATCCGAACCGACCACGAACACGATCACGACTCACCAACCCGCTCAGCGCACCAGGAAAGCATTTCGATCTGCGCCATGGTTTCGACCAACGATCCCGCTTGGGAAACCAAACTCTCCGCTTTGACCAGCGATTCACCCAAAACCAAGAGCACTGAAACCGCGAACATCGCCGTGCGGCCGACGCCGCCGGCGCAGTGAATCAGCACCGCTTCGCCAGACTGCAAACGATTCGCCACGTCGTTCACCAGCGCCCAATAGGCGTCGCGATTTTCCGGCACGCCGCCTTCACGAATTTCAAAAATGACCACGGCACAGGGAACCGTGCCGGCGCTAAGCGCATCGGCGTATTGAGAAGACTTTTGGCGAATTTCGAATTGTTCGGTCAAGCAAACGATGGCGCCGACGGCGTCGTTCTGTACCTGCTGCCAAACCCGATCGAGGGCTTCAAAGCGGCCCGGCATGCTGTGCAGCAACATTCTGCCGGGCACCCGTGTGGGAAGATCGACACTGCGAAACATTTTTAATTTATGCCGATTTCCGGTTTAACAATCAACCAAACCGGAGAAATCGGATGAACGTAGGATTACACTCTTGGCGAACCGGTCGGCCAAAGGAAGGTTCCGCAATAATGCTAATGAATTATAGTGCCGAATGCCGCGACGGTCGAATCTAAGTCGTCGCCCAACGCACCTTGCCGGCGGCGATCTCGCGCAGCGCGATGACGATCTCGCGGTTATCCGACTCGACCAACGGCTTGGCGCCCTTCAACAACTGCTTGGCTCTTATCGACGCCAGCTGGACGAGATGAAAACGACTGGAAACATTATCTAAACAATCTTCAACGGTAATTCTTGCCATGAGAAACATTGTAGGCCTCGCCAGGGCATAACACAAAGACAGTTTGTGCTGCGCCGTCGCGTAGACGCTCTCGGCGAGCCAAGCTCGATGATAATCGTGAACGAAACTATGCAGTTGAAGAAAACAGCGACGGCGGAAAAATATTATTTATTTCTCCCTAGCGCCGGCCTTGCCGGCGGGTAATCAGGTAAACTCGCGGGCTAGACCGAACCAAGCGTCTTAACGGCGCGGAAAAGTTCCGCCACCGAAGGCTGCTCGCCAAACTCACCCTTCGTCCATGTAGTCGCGGCCGAAGCGGAATTGTTCGAAGCGTTTTTGCGCTTGAATCTGCTCGTTGATGGAGGGTCCGTCGCAAGGACCATAGTAATCGATCACGTCACCGGCGCCGATCTGAGCTGGCTTTCCAGGATCGTTAGGACCGACCGGCTGCAGTTTCTTATGACAGTACGCGCTCGCCACATTTTGCTGATCGACAGTAGCCGTCGTAAAACCACCGCTAGCACAACCGACAAGCGACAACAGGCCGAACGTGAGTGAGGTCGCACCGAGACGATTCATAAATTTTTCTCCTTGATCGGGTTCCGACAATCCTAATCTTTACCAATCACCACGGGGTTGTCAATTGCCAGTGAAATTGCCCGGGGCAAAAAACCCTACCCCCACTACGGCAATTCTATGTTACAAGAACTCAACTCGAATGCTCGGAGGCGTACATGATGATTCGCAGTCAATTGACCAACGGAACTTTCGTTGTCGCGCTGGCAGCGGTACTGGCCGGTTTCGCGGCTCCAGCGAGTGAGGCGCAGACGACCAAGGCGGCACCGCCGTGGAAGTTTCGCCTTGAAGAGGCGCGCATCGAAGACATTCATCGCGCGATTAGAACGCGGCAGATTACTTGCGAGAAAGTCGTCCAGGCCTATATCAATCGCATCCGCGCCTACGACGGCCAGTGCGTCGCGCCGGTAAATCCCAACGACGCCAACGATTCAAAAAACCATTTTCCCGACATCGCCAAATACAGCGGCACGCCGATGCAGCCAGGAGCGCTGCAAGCGACGATCTCCGATCCGTCCAAGCAACAAACCTACGGCTATATTCGCGGCGTGAAAAATACCGGTCAGCTCCGTTCGCTCAACACGGTCAACGTACGCAGCGAACGCTCGGTGACTTGCAAAGCCACCTGCGATCTTCATCCGTCCAAAGGCCCACTGCCCAGCACATGCAGTCAGAGTTGCGAAGCCTTTCGCGCCCAGCCTGATGGCATCGAGCGCGCCCGCGAACTCGACCGGCGCTTCGGCGCCAATCCCAACTTGACCGCCATGCCGCTTTACTGCGCGCCGTTTTCGATCAAAGACATTTTCGACGCCAAAGACATGCGCTCCACCGGCGGCGCGGATGTGAACTACGCGATAGACGCGGCGCCGATGGATTCGACGATCGTCGCCCAACTCCGCGCCAAGGGCGCGATCATTCTTGCCAAGGCCAACCTGAGCGAATACAACGGCGCCTCCGGCGACCCCGGTGGGGAAGCGAAAGCGGCGGCCGTCGTCCTCGGCGCCGGCAACTCGCGCAGCACCTGGGGCGGCAACCCGTGCAATCCCTACGACACCGAACGGGCCGCGGCCCAGGCGGCATCAAGCTCGGGCTCGGGCGTGTCGGTGGCGGCCAATCTGGTCGCTTGTTCGATTTGCGAAGAGACCGGCGGTTCTTGCCGCGTCCCTGCGGCCTATAACGGCCTTGCCAACCTCAACACCGGCAAGGCGATCATACCGTTCGGCGGCGGCATCGGCGCCGATCCATTCATCGATCGCGCCGGCATTCAGTGCCGCACCGTGAAAGACACCGCCATCGTCCTCGACGCCCTCAAAGATCCCCAGCGCGGCTACTACGATCCGCGCGATATTTACACCGCATTGCCCAAAGCTTTGATCTCGCAGCGGCCCTACGCCAGTTTCGCCGGGCAGAAAAGCTTGAAAGGCATGCGCATCGGTATCGTGCGCGAGTTCATGGTCAAGCACGGCGCCAACGACGCGGCGATCAGCGATCAGATCGATAAAGAGATCAAAACGATTCTGCGCGACAAATTGGGCGCTCAGCTGTTCGAGTCCGTCGATCCGCTCTATGGCGACGATCCGACCATCGCCAATCTCAAACCGAGCTTTCAAGAAGTGCTGGCGGAAATCCTGCCCTTCCACATGCCGGAATATTTGTTCAAGACTCTCGCCAATGGCGAGGCGGAGTTTCCGCTATTCGCCAGCAAGATCAACGTCAGCGTCGGTAAGACTCCCGGCGGCGGCACCCTGTCACCGGCGGAATACATGGCCCGCGCCGCCGAAGGCTTGGAACCTTTTCCACCCAATTTGAACCTGCGCCGCATCACCAACTTCCCGCGCACGTCGAGTTTCCGCTTTCACTTGAGCCAATATTTGATCCGGCGCGGCGATGATCGAGTTAAAGACTGGCCGTCGCTCAACGCCAATGCGAGTTACTACTCCGGCGACAAGCTGGCGGCGTTTATCAATTGGCAGAACTTGACCGACATACGCTCGGCGGGACTCAGCGAGCGCATCAGAATGCGCGAAGTGATGCAGCGCGTGGTGCTCAAAGTGATGCGGGAAAACAATCTCGACGTGCTAGTCAACCCGCTGACGACGATTCCAATTGCAAAAATCGGCGGCCCGGTGGAACCGGAAATCAACAGCCGGCCCAGCAATCGTTTCGCGTTCAGCGCCGACGCCGGCATTCCGGAAATGGTGGTACCGGCGGGATTCAATCGGGTCGTCTTCGAGCCGAAGTTTGCGCTCAGCAGCGACACGCGAAGCTATCAAAACGTCTCCGGAACCGAGCGCGCACTGCTCGACGCACCGGGATTGCCGATTAGCCTTTCGTTCTGGGCCGGCCCGGGCGAGGAAGCGACAATCATCAAAGCCGCCGCAGCTTACGAAGCCGCGACCAAACATCGGCGCCCCCCCGCGGCATTCGGGCCGTTACCAGGAGAACCGTAAACACTACGCGATCTATAATAAAAGGAGCCTCAAGTAGGCTCCCTTTTTTTCCCTTGGCTGGAATTGCCTCAAGTCGAGATCGTGGATCGTGCTCGTTTCCGGTCACGAACACGATCTCGATTTCCTCCACGACGACTACCGTCCGTAAAACCGCCGCGCGTTCTCGCCCAGGATCGCTGACTTGTGTTCCTTCTTGAGATCGTCGCGCTCCAACACCTCGTCAATTTCTTCCATGCAGTTCGAAATCGAAATCTCGTGCGGAAAATCCGAGGCGAACATGAACGGTTTGGAGCCAACCCGATCGATGGCGTAGGCCAATGCTTTCTCGTTGCCTTCGCAGCCGACGAAAATCCGATCGTCTTTAAAATAGTCGAGGGGATGGCGTTTGAGTTTGAGACCGCCGTATTCCAACTCGCGTTCGAGACGATCGATCACCAACGGAATCCACGCCGTGCCG
Organism: Deltaproteobacteria bacterium; assembly: GCA_009692615.1. Lineage (NCBI taxonomy): Bacteria > Pseudomonadati > Myxococcota > Myxococcia > Deltaproteobacteria bacterium. The sequence goes on from SHYW01000113.1 coordinate 14,954, forward strand.
CCTTCCATGAAGCCCAGGCGCAGCTTTGGAAAACGATCGAGCACGCCGTCGACCATCATGCCGGTCATCGCGATCGCCAGCGGGAACGGCATGCCGAGCGCGCGCGTCGCGGGAAATACCGTGTAGCTGTTGAAGCCCAAGTTAATATAGCTGCCGCCGTGTACGGCGAGCACGCAGTTGAGTCTTTCCGCCTCTTCGTAGATCGGCCAATATTCTTCGTGGCTCACGTGGCGCGTCAGGCCGTTGGAAGGAATCATCGCACCCATGAAGCCGAGATCTTTTACCGAGCGGCGCAACTCTTTCACTGCGTCGGTCACATGCTGCATCGGAATCAGCGACACCGCCTGCAGCTTCGGACTGCGCTGCAAGTAGAGTTTATGAATGTAATCGTTGTAGGCCTGAGCGTAGGCCAACGCCCACTGCGGGTAGGCGACGTTGCCGTAGGCCAATCCGGCCGTCGGATAGAGCACGGTGTACTCCGTGCCGGTCTTGTCGAGAAATTGCAGCCACTCTTCCGGCCCGGTCTTGGGATCGAAGGTTCCCGGCGTGCGCGGCGTGCCGTCCGCCGGCGTGTGAAAATTATCCAGACTGGGAATCCAATTGCGCGTGCCGCGATTGTTGAACGGCGCCTTGACGAAAGTCAGCAAATCCTCGGCATCTTCCATGACATGTCCATCGGCATCGACATAAGCCTGAGCCATAAAGCCTCCTAAAGAATAGTGGTAGTTGATGATGCCATTTATAGTGCCGTTACACTCCTGCGGTCAAGTCAGAAACTTCACCTCATTGGATACGGAGATTTCTCCCGCAAATGCGCAAACTTCGGATGGGCAGACGCTCGAGGAACACCTCAAGTTGCCGCCAGGAGGGAACAGAACCCAATTCCTTCCAGCAAGCTTGAAACGCCACGACCCTATATTTTGGATCGAGCTTATGATCACGAGGACTGCGCAACCCAGCGGCTTGAAGGGCTTTGCTCCAATCTTGTACAGATCATAGACGAGAGCTTCGTATTTGTCGATTTTCCTTCCGCAGTAGGAAAGAAGGTTCTCACGCTTCGTAGCGCCAATTAGTAGGGTACAGAAATCAAGAGAGGGCTGAAAATGAAACCGAAGCCTGTCCTGAGTCCATCGAAGGATGCCCGCTCTCGCTCTGGATCGCCATCTCGGGAATGCCAACCGGTAAAATATTCCGCTCAGCGCTTCGACAACTGATCGATGAATCCGCTGTCGTCGAGTTTCTTCAGGATCGCATGATTGATCACGTTCTCCGGCTTCAGCTTCGCCACCAGCGGGTCGGCTTCGGCCATGAAGTCAATCATCGCCGCGATGCCGGCTGCGTCGACATAAGGTTTCGGCGCCAGCACTTTGAGCGCCGATTGATAATGCTCCTCTGCTTTGTCCGGCGCATCGAGGCGCAAATACTTGGCGATGATTTGTTTGACGCGGCTCTTATTGCGAGGATCGAGACTGAAACTGTTTCCCGCTAGCACGCCTTTGAGAATTCGTTCGACGAAATCTCCATCGCTTTTAATCAACCGCTCGCGCACGCTCATGGTCTGCTGCGGATAGGCGATCGGCAGCTCGGTGAAATCAGCGAGAAGAAAACCGCCGCGTTCCTTGAGCGACGAGCCAAGACCGGGATTGACGATGATCGCATCGCTGCCGCCGGACTGGAGCGAACCGACTCGCGCGGCTTGATTGCCGAGCTGGAGAATCGTGATCTTGTCGCGGCGCATGTCGAGGCCCCAATGTTTCAAGCCGAGCAGCACCGCGTGATAAGACGCCGTGCCCGCTTGCGCCGCGCCGATGCGCTTGCCCTTGAGGTCCTCAGGTTTCTTCACCGCCGCCGAACTCACCATGATGTAATTCATCTTGTTGACCACACCGGCGATCATGGTCAAATCCGCGCCCCGCGCCCGCGCGCTGATCACCGGCTGGCCGGACATGCCCATGATCGGTATATCGCCGGAGATCAGCGCCTGCGCGCCGCGCGTCCCGCCTTCGATCAGAATCAAATCGGGATCGCTGCCGTAGCGTTTGAACAGACCTTCTTCCTTGGCAACCCAAAGAGGAGTTTGATTGGAGCTGAAGGACGAGTAGCCCATGAGAAAGCGCTGCTGGCCGTGAGCACTCTTCAACAGCGCCAGGGGCAACAAAATTAGCAACAACCAGTTTAGTTTCATTATCGACTCGATTTACGGAACAACCGATGGCCTTACGCGGAGTGTGTCTGAATCTGTCGACCCGAAATCAACATCTTTGTCCGTCATTCCCGTGACAACGTGAATCCAGGAAGTGAGTCACCCCGGTGAAGACCGGGGTCCATCCCCGGCCCCAAAGCCTGGATACCCTAGATTCACAAGCGAAGTGCAACACTATTGGGATAAGGTGTTGCTATGGGACAAAAGTATCAACAGTTTTCGCTTGAAGAGCGCTGTACGCTTTGCCGACTTAGCCAAGCCGGGAAAACAAAGCGCCAAATCGCGGCA
>SHYW01000114.1 GCA_009692615.1 Deltaproteobacteria bacterium
AAAATGCCGCAAAACGAACGCAAGCCAGCCAAACTGAGCGTCAGAATAGATCGATTGCCGCCTCGGGACGTGCATCGGCTTATTTTGTGAAGACAAATCTTGTGCAAAGACTAACAACAACTTCACAACCGAGTTTTAAGAGGTGCCCTAGAGTTTTTCTACGTATGAAGTGTTCTAATGGAAATACCTTGTTCTGTCTTAACGGCTGGGAGGGTCCGTGGAAACAAGGTCGATCCAGTCATGATGACCACATTCATTGGCGAATTACGCGATTGTATATCTCGTCGATTACGAATCACTGCCCGCGAATAATCGTTCTAGCGAATCTTCTCGTAATGTTACATTTGGCTAGTATCTATATTGCAGTGGGGCAAAGCCTGGCACAATCTAGCCCGTCTTCACCGCAAAGAGCAAATTTTCAGTGGCAACCAATCGTACATTTCGAGAACGAGATATATCCCGCGTTCGTACTTGCGACAGCAACGGCTCCCTATAAGGGGCGCTTGTCGGAATTCTATCGAGGTGATCCTCGTGGATCAATCGGCGTTGTGATTAAAAACCAAGAGACCGGAACGAATATCCGTGTGAGAATTGAAATTGATTCGATTGCGAAGCCAACCGAGGAAGAGTTTTCGCTGGACTCGTTCGGGGATTATAGGATTTACCCAAAGATTCGCTACTCCTATGATACCTTAACACGTTTGGTTCAGCCTAGAACGGTGGATACATTGATCTCCATCGAGGCAAACGGTATTTCGGCCGGGTCTAAATCTTTGCCACTTCGCGTGAGATCCGTAAATGACGTTCCTCTCCGACTCCAAACAAAAGATGGTAGAGTACAAGATCTTTCCTGGATGCTTGCGGCGTTTGTAAATGAAAATCATCCCTGGATTGATAAGCTACTACAAGAAGCATTGCGTACAAGACTAACAAGTCAATTTTCCGGTTACCAGGGAACTCCTCAACAAGTTGTTAAGGAGATCAATGCAATTTGGACGCTTTTGGGACAAAGAGGAATGCGATATTCAAACATCGCAACGCCTTCAGGGACATCCCGTACGGTAATTAGTCAGCATGTCCGTTTTCTAACCGAATCCATATCGTTCACTCAGGCAAACTGCCTTGATGGCACTGTGTTGCTCGCCTCTATATTTAGAAAGATCGGTCTTGATCCGGTGATTGTCCTAGTTCCTGGGCACGCTCTTTTGAAAGTGTACCTTGACAATAGTCATCAGAATTTCGTTTACATCGAGACCACTTTAATGGGTCGAGCGATGCTTAGCGACGCCATGCGAATTGGAGCCTCAAAATTCAGTGAATTATATCGACCAAACGTGGGAAAGCCGGGAACGTTCGCTTTAAGTATCGCGAAGGCGCGAGAAATGGGAATAGTACCCATTAACCGTTAATTGAACAACGTCAAAGGATCTCAAATCCCTCATCGGATCGTCGACCAGTGGAGACCACTTTAATCTAGTCGAAAATCGTTCATTGATACAGCGATTTGATAAACCCGCTATCCTCCAGCGGTTTGATCAAACTGTTGTCGATGAATGAATTGGGATCGGCGGTTTTCGCTTTGGGAAAATCTTTGACCATGAATTCGAGCACGGTCTTGGTGCCGACTAGCGAACGGTAGGGGGGCGGCTTCCATGTATTGGGTCGCGTAGAGATTGTAGGAGCGCTCTAAATAATTCTCTTTGCCCTTTTCGATACGCATCTTCTTCATCAAGATTCTCATCGTCTCTTCTTTGTTGCGTTTCAAATAGGCGACGCCTTCGACGAAGCCTTTCATGAAGCGCACGGCGATGTCGCGATGGCTTTTTAAGTATCCGCGCGAGGCGACCAAGACGTTTTGCAGATACTGAATGTCGAGCGTCACAGGATCGCCGAGGGTTTTGTAACCCGTGTCTTCCGCCATGAAAAAAGTCGGATCTTGCAACACCGCTGCGTCGATGCCGCCTTTTTGTAAACTGATCAGCATGACCGGCGAGGCGCCGACTTGGAGGACTTGGACGTCCTCCGGCGCCATGCCCCATTTGCGCAGCATGAGCAGCAGCGCCAGATGACCGGACGAACCTAACGTTGTGATACCGATGCGTTTGCCCTTGAGCGCCGCCGGGGTCGCGATGTCGGGTCGAACCATCAACCGTTGAATGCCCTTGTTGTTGCCGGCTGCAACCATAACGATATCCGAGCCGCTGAAGACCGCGCTGACCACGGCGCCGCCGCCGGTGGAACCGAACTGCAAATCGCCGGCGATCACCGCGCTCACCGAGCGGGTTGCGCCGCCGCCGACCACGATGGCTTCGGTTTCAATGTCGACTTTCTTGAAAAATCCTTTCTCCTCGGCGATCCACACCGGCGCGTTGGACAAGCTGATGGCGGAAAAGCCGACGCGGAGTTTATCGACAGCATTTGCCGGAGGTGAGAACAATGCGGCGAGGAACACGAGCGTTAGCCAGTGTATGTAAGACAGTTTACGGCGGTGCATTGTCATGTTCTCCATCTTGTTTGGTTCGTCCTCGAAGAAGATTATTCACCACAGAGCACACAGAGTTCACAGAGATTAAGAAATAATTTTCTCTGTGTTCTCTGTGCCCTCTGTGGTGAGATCATCTTTGCTCTTTGCAATTACGGCCGCGCCGGCCATTGGGAAAGCAGCCGGCCGTAATTTTTCACCGATTCGTTGACGCCCAGTTGCGACAGCATGTTCCAAATCATCGCCGGATTGCTGGCGATCACCGGGACGTTCAGTTCTTGTTCCAAGCGATCGATGATCGGCAGCGGGTCCATGGTGGCGCCTTGAAAGTAAACCGCGTCGGCCTCGGGATAGTTTTGATAGGTCGCTAACACGAGCGCGAAGAGTTGCTCCGGCGTGAGGTCGACGCCCGAACCGGCTTTGCGCCCTTCGAATGCCGGGCCAAGGTAAACGGTGAAACCGAGAGTGCTCAAATGCTCGTCGATGACGGCGTCGGACTTGGCATCGAAGGGCGTCATGAGCAGCAACGATTGCGCCGATAGAGTTCTCAACGCAGCGATGACCGACGACACCGCGGTGACCACCGGCAGACCGATCGCCGCGTTCACTTGGGCTTCGATGCCGGGATTGAACAAGCCTATGAATCCGCCAGTGAGTATCAATCCGTCGACTTTATTGCGCCGGGTGAAATCGCTGGCTTTGGCGATGACTTGATCCGCCTTGCCTGCCAAATCCTGATAGCTATCCCCAAGCAAGCCGAGACCTTCATGAATCATCGTAACGCCGGATGGGAGCAGCTTGTCGACATGTTTGAAGTGCGGCTTGTTCGGCGTCGCCGGGGAGAGCAAGCCGAGGTGAATGTTATGGTTGGTCGCCATGATGTTCTCCATTTGGAATACGTTGCCTATAACATGAATTCACGTATGGGGTGAAGGGTAAGTGGTAAGGCGTAAGGCGCCCGGCGTCCGGATAGAAACCCCTTACCCCTCACCCTTTACCTGTTCGTCTTCGCTCTCGATTGACCCGAGGAAACCAATCTCGCATAGTGAAGCCTGACAATCTGTGCCAGCGGAGGTTACCGTGCAGTTTCGTATCGCAGCGGTCGATTTGGTTAGCAACACTTGTTTCCCAGCACTAGCGGCGGATGAGTTGGGATATTTCAAAGCCGAGGGCTTGGACGCGCGCATTGACCTCGTCGCCATGCTCGGCGCCACCAAGGCGCTGCGCGATGGCGGTGCCGATGCCATGATCGCCGGTTCGGTATTCGATCTGCTCACGGAATTTCCCAACTGGAAAGGCGCGAAGGTCGCCGTCGCGTTGTCCCACGGCACGCCTTGGCTGTTGGTTGTCCGATCTAACTTGAATGCCAAGCGCGGCGATTTGTCCGCGCTCAAAGGATTGCGCATCACCGCGGCGGAAGGGCCGGACTTGGCGTTAAGAGAACTGTTGAAATGCGCCGGCATCGAACCCGGTCGCGATGTCGATATCGTCGAATTGCCTGGAGCCAAGTCGCGCGACGTTTCTTTCGGCGTGTTCGCCGCGCGGGCATTGCAGGCCGGTCAAATAGACGGCTTCTGGGCCAACGCCATGGGCGGCGAGACCGCGACCAGCAGCGGCGCGGGAAAAATTCTCGTCGACGTGCGCCGCGGCGACGATCCGGCGGAGATCCGCTTCTGCACGTTCGCCGGCATGGCGACCACTGATGATTTCATCGCCCGCGAACCCGAAATGATCGCCGCGGCGGTACGCGCTATCGTCAAAGCGCAATCGGCATTGCGCGCCGACCCGTCGCTGGCCCGTGAAGTGGGCCGACGCAAATTCCCCAAGGACGCCGCCGAACTGATCGCCAACGTCGTCGCCCGCGACGCCGCGTTTTACGATCCGGCGATCAGCGAAGAAATGGTTTTGAAGATGAATCGTTTCGCGCAAACTGTCGGTCAGCTCTCCGGCCCGGTGGCGTACGAAGATGTCGTGGCGGTGCGTTACCAAGATTTGTGGCTTTCGTAGCGAAGAGGGCGTATGCCATACGCCCCTACGCCCGAACTTGCTCAACTACAGCTTGAGGCTTCGGTGGCGTGACCCATCCGTAAAGCACGCTGGCGAGTAGCAGCAGCGCCGCCGATGACCAGATAAGAATCTCGTAGCTTTTCGTTTGATCGTAGATCGCGCCGGCGGCGACGGGGCCGATGACGCTGCCCCAGGTCGACACGAAACTCATGGAGCCGCGAATCTTGGCAAAATTTTTCCGGCCGAAGTATTCCTCGACGGTGGACCAGTTGACCGGGAAGGTTGACTCGACAACGCTGAACAGAGCGGTAAAAATGAGGATCGTCCATTCGGCGTGAATGTTCACCAACAATAACATCGACGACGCGGCAACCAGCATGCAGATCGCCATCAGACGCGGTTTGTTGACTCGATCGCCGAGCCAGCCGAAGAGCAAATGCGACGGCAAGGACATGAACGCTTGCGCCGCGAGAAATACCGCGGCACGCTGGGGCGTCATGCCTTTCCAGACCATCAGCGCGACGTAATGAACGTTGATCGCGCTGAGCACGATCACGCGGATCGCCGTGCCGCCGGTGATAAACCAAAAAGCCGAGGTCTTGATCGCTTCCTGCCAGGTGAAATCGAGCGCTTCGATTGGCCGTGGATTGCTGGTTTGGTTAATTCCGTCGTCGATGGGCTGACCATCGCCATCCGGTTCCAGCCCCATGCTTTCCGGCGAGCGGCGCACCAAGAACGCCAGCGGCAAGCCGATGACGATGAATGCCATGCCGCAACCGAACGCCGCTTGGCGCCAACCGTAAGTGTGCACGGCGCTCGACAGCAACGGCGTGAAAAGAAATCCGCCGATGCCAATCGACCCGCTGATCAGCGCCATCGCCATGGTGCGTTGCCGGATAAACCAAGTGTTGGCGATCAACATCGGCGCGTCCATGAAGCCGGCATGAAACGCTAGCGACACCACGCCCATGTAGACGATCACCAGCATGGCGTAGCTATGCACGCCGGCGAGCAGCATATGGCCGACGCCGGCGCAGAGAATCGCCATGATCATCAGCGGGCGCGGCCCGTGGCGGTCCATGAAATGTCCGGCGATGGGCCCTTCGAACGCGCCCTGAGCGCGCGCCAGGGAGAAAACCAATGACGTCGCCGCTCGATTGAGATCGAGATCCTGGCTCAAGGGCAAAAAGAAAACTGAGAAGCCATAGAAATAAAGCCCGCCGCCCAAGATCCGCAGCACCGAGCCGACCGCGATCATGCGCCAACCGAAATAGAGTCCGGCGATCCGATAGTAGAGTGAACGAAGTAAAGACATCACATTCTATTCGTGAGTGAATCTCCGGTGTAGGGACGAGCGGCGCTCGTCCGTCCGAAGAAGGGTTTTCACCACAGAGCACACAGAGATCACAGAGAAAAATTATTTCTTAACCTCTGTGTACTCTGTGCTCTCTGCGGTGAATCATCCCTTGCCGATGACTTCGCCAAGCCGAATTCGCGCAGCACGCTCTCCAGCGTCTCGAAATCGGCCAAAGTTCGTAGAGCCGCGAAGGTCGGAAAGATCATCGGCAGTTCGTTGCGACTAAAAAGCTGCATCGCTTTGTCCGGTGTGAGCCAAATGCTGTGGGCGACTTCGTCGGAGGTCGCTAGCGGCGTTTGGCCTTCGGGAAGTTTGGCGAGAAAAACGCGCGTGTCGAAACGCATGGCGAATTGTGCAGGGGTCTGCCAGTAGGAGAAATGCGCCAGGGCGGCGAGATCGCAGCGCAGTTTTTCGCTTTTCAGCAATTCGAGAAAGCTCAATGTCTGGTTCGATAACGCCGCGTGTTTTTCCGTTAGGCGCGCGGCGCGCTCGCCATGCATAGCTAATTCCGTTCCGTTTTCTTCCACGGCCAACAGCACGCCGACTTCTTCGAATACTTCGCGCACGCTGGCGACCCACAGACTCATCGCTTCGGCATTGGTAAAACTTGCGCCGATGATTTTGCGCGCCTGCTTGACGCTCAATCCGGCGCAGCGTTCGAGCATTGCTTTGCTGCCATCATCTTTGCCCACCGTGCCGCCGGGATAACAGTACATGCCGCCGAGAAACGGCATGTCGTCGGGCCGGCGGGTGAGGAAGACTTCGAAGCCCTTGGGCGCGGCGGACCGCAACAAGATCACCGTCGCCGCCTGTCGCAGCTTTTTCATTTCGCTCATGTGATGACCAAACTTATAGGGGCGGTGAATTGATTGCCGCAAGGTGGGCCAGGACAAAAATAGGTTTCGAAGCGTGTCTGCGCTGCTTTCAAAACTATCACGCTCGACGACACGGTGCCGGTGCTTTCGCGATGGACGCAGATGGCGTCGCCGGGATTGTCCGAGCCGTCGCCGAGAGAATGGTCGCTGAGAATTTTTTGCAATGACAACAATAATTCCTGGGTTTGAGCAATTTTGCCATTGACTGGATTCATCACGCTTGCGAAGCCCTGATGGGCGCGCTCGGCTTTGGCTGAACTAAGATCGACTTCCGCGGCACTGCTAAAAACATGCAAGCCCGCTTCTAATCCTTGCGTGATGATCGCCGCGTCGTCGTTGTAGGCGACATAGGCGTTTAACTTGTCGGCAAAAACGATCGTGAAAGGATTGTAGCGATGGTTGTCGGTGGCGATACGTTTAAGCGCCGCTGACGCGGAGTTTAACTGCAACAGTTCCATGCACAACGCACCGCGCGAGCGGGCGATGGTTGCCGGCAAGGCGTCGCCATTAATGCGCCGATTGAGAATACCTACCAACAGGCCATGTTCGTTGACGCCGAGCCAAGTGCCGCCGGCGCGCAGATCCTTGCCGGCGACAACCTTCGGTTCGCCAGCGAGCAACGCCGGCGCGGCGGAGGGCCGGTCGAAATGTTCGTCGCGATTGGCGGCCACTACCAGTGGGTATTGAGCGAATTGGTGAAAATAGAGCGCCAGCGTGCACACCCATCATTGATTACAGAATGCACGCCGCTTTGGCAATCGGCGCTGGCAGCGCATTATTTGTTGTTGGGAATCGATTATGTTAGCCTCGCTCGAATTGGAAAGGGCAACTATGTTTCAATCAGTCGATGAAGTGATTGCCGGCCTGGGCGGACAAAAATATCTGTGCAACAAAAATGTCGCTACGGTAGTTTATTTGGGAACCGCTTTGCAAAAGCCGCTGTTGGTCGAAGGTCCGGCGGGCGTCGGCAAAACCGAACTGGGAAAAGTCCTCGCCGATTGCCTCGGCCTGGAGCTGATTCGCCTGCAATGCTACGAAGGTCTCGATGAAGCCAAGGCGCTTTACGAATGGGAATACGCCAAGCAGCTCCTTTATACTCAGATTCTCAAAGACAAGATCGGCGAGATCGTCCAAGGCGCCAAGACGCTCCAAGAAGCGGTCGATCACGTGGCCAATCAAGACGGGGTTTTTTTCTCCGACCGTTTTCTCCTACCGCGGCCGCTCTTGCGCGCGTTGCTGTCGGAAAAACGGGTGGTGCTGTTGATCGACGAGATCGATAAATCGGACGCCGAGTTCGAGGCCTTTCTTCTCGAAGTGCTGAGCGATTTTCAAATCACCGTGCCGGAGATCGGCACGCTCAAGGCGAAGCATATTCCCATCGTCGTGCTCACCAGCAACAACAGCCGGGAAATGTCCGACGCGCTCAAACGGCGCTGTTTGCATCTTTACTTGGATTTTCCCGATGCCGAGCGGGAAAAGGCAATCATCACACTCAAAGTCCCCGGTGTCGGCGACAAGCTGGCCGACGAAGTGGTGCGTTTGCTGCATCGCTTGCGCAAGCTCGATCTCAAGAAGACCCCGAGTATCAGCGAGACCCTCGACTGGGTGCGCGCGTTGACCTTGCTCAACATCAAAGAGTTAGACAACGAGTTGGTCGAACAGACCTTTTCGACCTTGATGAAATACGAAGCCGATATCCGCAAAGCTCATCAAGAGCTTAAAGCTTATCTCGCCGAAAAGCAGGCGCGCCAGCCGGCCGACAGCGAAAAGGATCACCTGCACTAGGCTGCCATGCAATCCCGTGTCATCGAGTTTGCCAACGTGCTGCGCCGAAACGGCATCCGCGTGTCGTTGGCCGAGAATATGGACGCCTTTCGCGCCCTCGATTTGATCGGTATCGGCGATCCGCTGATGTTTCGTAACGCCCTGCGAGCGACCTTGGTCAAGCGTAGCGCCGACGTAAAACCCTTCGACGAGCTGTTCGACTATTTTTTTCTCGGCATCGGCCAAGCGCTCGACGCCCTCGACCGCAAGATCATGGAAGATCTCGGTCTCTCGCCCGAACAGTTTCAGGAAATGCTCGAGCAGATTCAGAAACTGCTCAAAGAGATGGAAGGGGACTTGTCCGCGCTCACCAAAGCGCTGTTGCAGAACAACCGCGGCGAGCTGGAAAAACTCCTGCGCGAAGCGATGGAGCAGGAGAGCCAAGGCGGCACGCCGGATAGTCTGCGCCACACACCCTACACTCGCATGATCATGCGGCTCGGGCTCGACCGGGTGCAGAGCGAGATCGAGCGCTTTAAGGGCATGCTGCAGATGCTCGGCGAGAATGGCGAAGATTTACAGAACGTCATGCGTTATCTCGACGAGCGCATGCGCGACTTGAACCGGTTGTTGCGCGAAATCATTCAGCAAGAGCAGCGCAAGCAAGGCATGGAGCCGCGCGATTCAAGCCAGCGCGGCAACTTGGCCGATAAGAGTTTTTCGTTTTACACCGAAGACGATATCCGGCGCATGAACGATGCCGTCGCGCGCCTGGCCCAGCGTTTGAAAAATCGTCTTTCGGTGCGGCGCAAGAAAGCCGTGCGCGGCCGCTTCAACGTCAAAGCGACGCTGCGGAAAAATATGCAGTACGGCGGCGTGCCCTTCAATATCCAGCTCGACCGGCGCAAGAAGACCAAACCGCAAGTCATGGTGCTGTGCGATATTTCCGATTCGGTGTTGAACGCGTCGCGCTTCATGTTGCAGTTCGTTTATTCGGTCCAGGATCTCTACGCCAAGGTGCGCAGCTTCGTGTTCGTCGCCGAGATCGGCGAAGTCACCCGGCTGTTCGAAGAACATGACATCTCGACGGCGGTGGAAACCGCGCTGAAGGGCGACGTCATCGATGTTTTTTCCCATTCCAACTTTGGCCGTGCCTTCGAGCAGTTCCACCGTAATTTTTTCAACGCCGTCACCAGCAAGACCACCGTGCTGATCATCGGCGACGGACGCAACAATTATAACCGGCCCAACGACTGGGTGCTGCGCGAGATCAAAGCCAAAGCCAAGCAGCTGATTTGGCTCAACCCCGAAAGCCGCATGACCTGGGGCATCGGCGACAGCGAGATGCCGCGCTACGCGCCCCATTGCCACGTTGCCGAAGAATGCCGTAGCATCAACCAACTTTACAAGATCGTCGATTTGATCGCGCCCTAAGCCGATGCCGAAAAAACTTTTCATCCAAACCTACGGCTGTCAGATGAACCAGTACGATTCGGAAAAAATCGCCCAGGTCATGGGCAAATGCGGCTATGTGCGGACCGACCGCATCGACGCGGCGGATTTGATCCTGCTCAACACATGCAGCGTGCGCGACAAGGCCGAACAAAAAGTTTACAGCGCGCTCGGCAGTTGGAAGGAATTTAAAAATTACCGCGACGGCGTGATCATCGGCGTCGGCGGCTGCGTCGCTCAGCAAGAAGGGGAGAAGCTGCTCAAGCGCGTGCCCCATCTCGATTTGGTTTTCGGTACCCATAACATTCACAAGCTGCCGGAATTGATCGAGCAGGTGGAAGCTTCGCGGACCCGGCCGGTAGAGACGACTTTCTACCGTGACCCGGCTTACATGGAACTCGACGACGGCCGGACCCAGGTTCACGGCGCCAAGGCGTTTGTGACGATCATGCAGGGCTGCAACAAGGTGTGCAGCTTTTGCATCGTGCCCCACGTGCGCGGCCGCGAAGTGAGCCGGTCGAGCGCCAAGATAATTGCCGAAGTCGAAGACTTGGTGGCCCAAGGCGTCAAAGAGGTCATGCTGCTCGGCCAGAACGTCAACTCCTACGGCAAACTCAGCGCCGGCGAATTGAGCTTCGGCGAACTGCTCCAGCATGTCGATGCCATCGACGGCATCGAGCGCATTCGCTTTACCACTTCCCATCCGCAAGATTTATCGCCGGCGTTGGTCGAAGCGTTCGCGACTTGTGCGCATCTTTGCGAACATCTGCATCTGCCGGTGCAGTCCGGGTCGGATACGGTTCTGGCGCGCATGCGGCGCGGCTATACGCGGCAAGAATATTTAGAACGCATCGCGCGCTTGCGCGAGCGCCGGCTGGACGTGGCGCTCAGCAGCGACATCATCGTCGGCTTTCCCGGTGAAACCGACGACGAGTTCGAAGCGACTATAGAATTACTGGAGCTTGTGGAATATGATGAGATCTACGCATTCGTGTATTCGCCCAGACCGCAGACGGTGTCGGCTAAAATCTATGACGACGATGTTCCAGAGGAAGTGAAAAAGGCGCGTTTGAAGCGCGTGCAAGATTTGCAACGGGAAATCTGCTTGACAAAAAATCGCGGCCGCATCGGCGACCTGGATGAAATATTGATCGATGGACCGGCGAAAATGAAAAATGGCCAAATGATGGGACGCACCCGCACCAATCGCATCGTCAACGTCAGCGCGCCTGAAAGTTTTGCCGGCCGCATCGTTAAGGTTAGAATCACCAGCGCCACGGCGAACTCGTTGGTCGGCGAACTATTGCCTCCGCAAGGGCCAAGTTCAACTGTGCTATTGGAAGGAAACATGGCATGAGCAAAAGGGAAGATACGATTCAAATGTCGGTGGGCGGTTTGACCTTGGACCCTGTGACCAAGACGCCCATCGTGATTCTCAAGGATACCGAAAACAAGCTCAACTTGCCGATCTGGATCGGTCTATTGGAAGCTACCGCCATGGCCACTGAAATCGAAGGCATCAAGATGGCGCGGCCCATGACCCACGATCTGCTCAAGACCATTCTTAGCGAAGTCGGCGGTTCGGTGGAATCGGTGGAGATCACCGAACTAAAAGAAAATACTTATTATGCCGCGGTGAATATTAGCCTGTCGGGGCGCCAAGTGATGATCGATTCGCGCCCCAGCGACGCAATCGCGCTGGCGCTGCGCACCAAGAGTCCGATCTACGTCGCCAAGTCGGTACTCGAAGCCTCCAGCGTGTTGCAACAAAGCGACGACGGCAAGGAAGCGCCGATGGAAAACATCTCCAACGTGTCCCCGGAAAAATGGGCCGAGATTCTCGAAAAAATGGGTCCTAGCGATTTTAAATATAAGCAATAAATCTGTCAGTGAGCCGAAAATTAAACCATGGCAACAAGTAAAGTTACGAGAAAAGAAATACGCCAACCGGATTGGTTCCAAGTCAACTCAGATCGAGCCATCGATTTCGTTCAAAACCACGTACCTCAGGTGGTTTCAGCCGCAGCCGTCGTACTGTTAGTGCTCATCGGAGTTTGGGCTTGGCAGTCATTTAAGGAAAGGCAGAACATCGCCGCGGGCCAAGAGTTCTCCAAGGCCGTGGAGCTATTTCAAACGCAGAAATATTCGGAGGCGATCGCTGGCTTCGAAAAGGTTCAGGGCTATCGTTGGTCGCGTTACGCCGGCTTGTCGCATCTTTACCAGACCAACATTTATCTGGCGACCAGCGACTTAGACAAAGCGCTCAACTCAGGCCAGCGCGCGGTCATTGCGACTTCGCCGAGCAGTTTATATCGGCAGTTGGCGCTGGTGGCATTGGCATCGGCGGAAGAACGCAAGAATCAATGCAAACTCGCGATCGATCATTTCATCGAAGCGCAAAAGATCGTTGGCCCGTTGCAAAACGACGCGACGCTGGGGAAAGCCCGCTGCGCCGAACAGCTCGGCGATCGACCGACGGTGATTGCTGCATATAAAGAGTTTCTTAAGGACAATCCCGGGTCGTCGTTGGGATTGAAACTTGCTGAACTGGAAGCGTCAACGGCGGTCGCGCCGGCCAAGGTTAAATAATCGGTTTATAGTTAACGTCTGATAAGAAATATTATGTCAACTTAGAGAAAAACCTCTTGCCCGTGTCCGTGAAGCACGCTTCACTTGCCGCTCTACCGTTGACACCCACCCCGCTTAATTAGAAATAGCGCCACAGCCACCATTTTTCGAAACCGACCTTAGCCCAATATATCAACTTCGATGGACCGAGAGTGCGCGGGTCGGTAACGCCGAACGGCGGCCAGCCGGTTGGATATGTCGTTCGATTTGCCGCGGCGCGTCCAGCGCCGCATGCCAGTAGTCATATGGTATGGAGCCAGAGATCTACCGGTCGGCCTTTGCCGGTGATCTCCACGGCTACATTGTGCGCCAGCACATCGGCTTCTTGGTGCGCCACACCGCCGGCTTTGGAGGCCGGCATATCGGCGCAATCGCCGATGGCGTAGACATTATCCCACTTGGTTTGCAGCGTATCGTAATCGACGCGAATACCGGTCTCGGTATCAGCCAGCCCGCTGTCCAATAACACCTGCGCCGGCCGGTGCGGCGGGATCATCACCAAAAGATCGTAGGGAATGTTGTAATTATATAGTCCCTGGACGACCTTTTTCTCTGGATCGATGGCGCGCACGACGAATTCATAGTTCTGCTTGATGCCGCGCCGCTTGCTCTCGGCGTCCATCCAGACCACCGGATCGTGGGCTTCACCGGTGGGCTCGGCTTCGCGGGTGAAGTATTCCAACTGGACGCGATCGCGAATGCCCTTCTGGCGAAAATAGCCGTCGAGCATCCATTGCGCTTCGTAGGGCGCCGGTGGGCAGCGGTACGGGCCGAGCGGCACGCCGACGACTACCCTACCGCCATGAAAATTCGCCAGGCTGTCGCGCAGGCGCAAGGCGGACTCCATCTCCCAGGGGTGCTGTGATGCTTCAGCAAAGCCGGAAATCAAATCGGGCCGAGTCTGCAAACCCAGCGACACGATCAAATAGTCGTAGTTGAGCTTTTCTTTTTCTAAGGAGACCTCTTGGCGGGCCGGATCGATGTTGAGAATTTCCGATTGAATGATTTTGACGTTGCGCTTCTCGAGAATTTTCAAGCTGCGGCTGATGTCGCGCGGTTGGCGTTCGCCGAGCATGATAAAGAGAAACGCCGGCATGAAAATATGATCGGGCCGGCGGTCGACCAAGATCACGTCGTGGTCGGTGCCGAGCTTGCGGCCTAATTGCGTTGCGGCGACGACGCCGCCGCAGCCGCCGCCGAGCACGACAATTTTCTTCCGTCGGTTTAGCAGTTGCATCTTATCGTTAAGCCAATTTGTTTTTGTCGCCGAAGCGCTGCTTCGAGCGTTGCGCCAAGCCTTGGAGATTTCTCAATCGTTGCTCGCGCCAAAGCGCTTGCTCTTTTTTGCCGTCGGCAGTGAGCTCTTTGCCAAAGCCCGAGGTCGAATGCAAAAGCCAGATCACTAGTTTGTCTGAAAGATCTTTAAGCCATTCCATAAAGTTATTGGGCACCGCGCGAATCGTTTACAAATCCGCCGAGCGTCCTTACCTTTTCTTCAACTATCTGAGGAAAGTATCGATCTGACGTAGCTTTTCGCTGGCGTCGAGCAATCCCTGCGGCGTCGGACCGGCTTCGCCGATCAGTCCCACTTGGCGCAAGAATTGGCCGATCTGCTCATGGTCGCGCGGACTCACCGGCGTGTAGGGCCGGCAGGGATTGCCGAGATCGACGCCGAAATGTTTCATCGCCGACTTCATCACCGGCGGCAAACCGTAGGCGCCCCATTTCCCTGGAAACAGTGCGTAACAACGCGCCCAAAAGCGCGCCGTGTCCAAGTCGCCGGCGCGAAATGCTTTGACGATCTGCGCGCCGATGCGCGTGCCTGGCGGCGGCATGGTCGCGCCGGAGCCGCCGAGCATCAATGTCACCAGCAACGGCTGCATCGTCGTGAAATAGTGACCGCGGCCGGCGAGTTCGATTTGCTCGATCAAGCGAGAAATTTTCGTGATATCGCGCGAACTCTCTTTGAAGTAACGAATGTTATCGATCTCGCTGATCTTAACAAAAGCGTCCTGGGGCGGATCGGCGCCCGGACCGGGATTGTGATAACAAGTGACCGGCAGCGGACTCGCCGAGGCTACTTGAGTGTAAAATTCCATCAGCTCAGCAATCGTCGGCTGCCCGCCCCAGGGTCTGAGCGGCATCAGCACTTGAATGAAGTCGCCGCCGACTTTGGCCGAGTATTCGGCCAGATCGATCACTTCGCGCGGCGCCGGGCTAGAGCAACCGAGAATCACCGGCACGCGCTTGGCGATCATCTCGGTGGCGACTTTCAGCACTTCCTTGCGTTCCTCGCGCGACAGCATGGTATATTCCGCCGCCTCGACTGCCGCCACCGTGATGGCGTCGCAGTCCGGGACGAGAAATTCGATTTCCTTTTCGAGCGCCTTGTAATCGACCCGGTCGTTCGCGTCGAAAGGCGTCAGGCAAGCGCCGATAATTCCGCTGATTGGTTTGGGTGTCGTCATAATTTTATATCAGGCTCTTCAGGCAAATGCGTCGACTGTTTATATCGTTCCGAATTTTCTGTTCACCACGAAGAGCACGAAGGGTTAATGCAAGGGCGGGTTTGAAACCCGCCCCTGCCAATCCGGATTTTTTTGCGCTCTTTGCGCCCTTTGCGGTTAAATCATCCGATTCCGAAAAATCCTAAATCAATACTTCCGCGACGATGCGCGCGTGGCCGGCGTCGCTGCCTTTGATGCGCAGCGGCAACGCCAGGATGCGCGTGCGTTTGCCGATGATGCTGCCAATGTTAGTGACATTCTCGGCGATCAACACGTTATTGCCGAGCAGCGTGCGATGCACGGGAAATTCGAAGCCCTTGGGCCGCAGCGGCGTGGGCAGATCGACGGTGATGCAATCGATACCGAACATCTTGATGCCCTTCTTGACCATCCATTCAGCTGCGTCAACCGAAAGATAAGGATGAAGATTGTAATCCGGGCTGTCGAACTTTTCGTCCCAGCCGGTATGGAGCATGAGAATGTCGCCGCGATTGACCGTCACGCCCGATGCTTCCAAATCTTTTGCGGTCACTTCTTCGCCGCCGTTCTTCTTTACGCTGATCACGGCGCCAGGGCCGACGAAAGCGTCGACGGGTAGTTCGTCAATAGATTTGCCATTGGCCACAATATGAATCGGCGCGTCCACATGGGTGCCGGCATGACAAGGAAAGGAGACTTCGGTGACGTTCAGCGGATGGCCCTTTTCCAAGCTCAGAAACCTCGCCACATGCACTTCCGGCAAGATCGGAATCTTCGGCATGCCGTCGTAGATCACTCGGGTCAAATCGATCATTTCCATCGCCGTCTCTCCTTGTTAGTTTCGCACTTCATGCTGTTGCGTGGATAAGTGCTACGTTCATTCTGTTTTGTTCACCACGAAGCACACGAAGAGCACGAAGTTCGGAGTTACAATTATCCGAACCCTTCGTGTCCTTCGTGCTCTTCGTGGTGAAAATCACCTTCACAGTAAACCTCGAAAGACCTACGTTCCGCCGCGCCAGCGCGCGTAGAGCGGATCTTTGTCGACATAAGCGCGCTTGATGCCGTCAAAGGCGAGCCAGAATTGGTCCAAGGTTTTTTGCACGGAAGCGCGAATCGCAATCTGCTGCGGTTCGCTCACGGCGTAGCGCTCGACCGCCAGCGGTCCGACTTTCATATGCTCTTCGTCGACGCCCATGTGCAAAGTCCAGTAGCGAATATCTTCCGACTCGAGGGTGAAACCATAATGGTGAGTTAAACCGTGGACGATACGTGTCATTCGCTCTGTTGCCGTGCCTTCGAGACAGAAACCTTGGCAGGCATAGAGCTCCAACCAGGTTCGTTGATACATCAAAAGCTCGCGCCAGTCGAGAAAGGCCTGAGTCTCCGGCGTCGGCTCGACGGCATCGAGTTCTTCTTTGCTGTAGCCGCAAGCTTTGGCGAAGCTAATGAAGAGTTGTTTATGGCTGTCGGTGCCGGTGATCTCCCCTGTCCCCTCTTCGACGACGTTTTCGATCCACATCTTTTCCAGCTCGGGATCGTCGGGACAGCGCGCCAGCATGGCCGCGATCGGTTTGGGGAAAGGCTTCGGGAAAAATAAATAGAACTGACCGATGAAACCTTTGAGCGCATCCAGATCCAGCTTGCCCTCTTCAATCATGCCGATGATCGAATGATTTTTCGAGTGCTTGGCCCGTACCATCTGCTGGATCTCTTTGACAAATTCCGTGCTCGATATAACGGCCATAGCAATAAGATCTCCTCGCCGATTCAGTATAAATGCCCCCGACGCGATTCGAACGCGTGGCCTCAGGATTAGGAATCCGTCCGGGGGCATTTGTTCAAATCTTATGAACTCTTACCACATGGAAAAATCAGAGAAAAGCGATTACGAAGATTATATGAAATCGGCTCAAATCCGCTTAGCTTGGACACTTCGTGGACACTTTTTGGACACTTTGAAACGCTCATCGAATGCCCGGAACGGTTCCGGTTCATGAATCAACGAACGTTTGCAGCAAAACTGCGCTGGCCCGCGGCGATCGTGTGGAATCCGTCGGCGGCCATTGTCGCGCGGATCGGATGCGTCGCGGTTGAGGGGGTGGCATTTAAATCTCGGCCGGAAGTGGTCCATAGCTATGGCCAGACCCCCACGAACAAAGTTTTTGAAATTTTTTTAAATCGTATTTTCTGCGTGCGGCCGGGGGTCGGAATCAACGCTGGAGATGGCCGTTA
>SHYW01000115.1 GCA_009692615.1 Deltaproteobacteria bacterium
GCAAATCGAGGCAAAACTAAGGACCCTATTAACCACGAGAGCAAAATGTAATCTGATATAACTTCGCAAAAACTGTAACTCATTACGAAAAAAACGATCTATCCTCCGCTGCCCTGCTTCCAGGGCAGTTGTTCAGAGGTTCCTTAACTGGCTGCCGTTTCCCGCGTTGGCTGAATTGCCAAACACCGCCAGACGCGAGAGCTTGGGCAGAACTTCTTTGAGCAGCTCCAGCCGCTTGCCAGATAAGTCTGCTACCATTGACGACAACCCAGTGACGTTTCCCCCAGGCCGCGCTAGACTGGTCACGAACCCGTTTCCGATCGGATCGGGATCCTGCAAAAAGATTATGGGAATCGTCGTCGTTGCTTCCTTGGCGGCCCGGGTTGGTGTCGCACCACTCGTGACGATCACCTCTACCTTGAGACCCACGAGTTCGGCGGCACGGGCGGCCAATTTTTTCTCCGCGCTTGGATATACAATGATGAGGTTTTTCCCTTCCACGTAACCGATCTCGCGCAGGCCCTGGAGGAATGAGGCAGGGACGGAAGAGATGATGCCGCTCATGTATCCTATCCGATGGACTTTCTTCGCCTGCTGCGCCGCGGCTGTTTCCGAACCCAATCCGAGAAATCCCGCAGTCCCCGCCACCGTCGCAGCTCTCAGAAACTCCCGCCGGCTCCAGCCGTCGACTTTTCGGTTATTCATTTTACTCTCCGTTCGAGTCGGTAATTTTAGTCCGCGAGGCCGCTTTTCGATTTGCGAAGATTGCCAATCAAGATGGACGCGAGCGCAGAATCAGCCGGCAGCAGTTTGACTGCACTTCTTATTTCACGCCGGCCATGCGCCGTCAACTTATTCCTGCGGAGCATGAATTTTTCCACTTTGCTTGACAGATTGTCGGCGCTGAAATATTCGTGAATCACTAGGAGATGTTTTCATGAGAATAAGTTACGACGCTGAGGTGGACGCGCTAAGCATCACTTTCCGAGAGACCACCATAACGACAAAACATATGGCGGAAGGGATTGCCGCGGATTACGACGCCGATGGCAAATTAGCTGGCATTGAGATTCTAGATGAGGTTAAACGCTTCGGCGGCAAGGAAACTCTCGGACAAGTTGTGATCGAGGGATTCGGACCGTCAACGCAACCCTGACAGGTATCATAACTATATCCCTCAATTTAATTAACGGAGACTAATATGAGCATACGAGGAAAAGCTGCAATCGTCGGTATCGGCGAGACGCCCACTGATCGTCTCGGCGGCAAACCGGGCGAACCGAGAAAATCGACGGCGGAATATCTCGCCTGGGCGGCGCGCCTGGCGATTGAAGACGCCGGCTTGACGAAAAAAGATTTTGACGGCCAAGGGCTCGCGGCGATTTACACGACCAATCATTCGCAACCGTTTTGGCCCGAAGAAGTCGCCGCAATACTCGGTATCACGCCGGGGGTTTCGCTCGCCGGCGGCAACGGCGGCGCCAGTTCCGTTTCGCTGCTCGGCCACGCCGCAGCGGCGATCTCCGCCGGACTTTGCGATTTGGTACTGGTCATCGCGGCAGCCGCGCCATTCAGCGAGCGCGGCGGACATCGCGGCGCCCACGGCGATACGCGCGATTTTGAAATGCCCTTCGGCGTCATGGGGCCCAATTGCAAAATATCTTTCGTCATGAGCCGCTACATGCACGAGTCGGGCATGACCGAAGAGCATTTCGGCAAAGTCGCGGTCACCGGCCGCTATCACGCATCGCTCAACCCCAACGCCTATTTGCGCAAGCCGATCACGCTCGATGACTACAAAAAATCGCGCATGATCTCCGACCCGATCCGCTTGTACGACTGCGTCATGCCGGCCAACGGCGGCAAAGCTTACATCATGACTTCGGCGGAGCGCGCGAAAACAATGCGCAAGCCGCCGGTCTATTTGCTCGGCTGGGGCGAGTGCAACAACGCCAGCTTCGGCCCGCGCTATCGCGCCAATCCATTGATCACCGGCATCACCGAAGCCGGCGAGCGGGCATTTAAAATGTCGGGCGTCGCTCACAAAGACATTCGCTGTTTGAATCTTTACGACGACTACATTCCCGTCGTCATGATCCAGATCGAAGATCTGGGCTTCTGCGGCAGAAACGACAAAGCCTTCTTCGAAAAAACCGATTTCACCTTCAAAGGCGATCTGCCGATCCAAACCAGCGGCGGCATGATCAACTGCGGCCAACCGTCCACCACCGGCGGCATGCTGCACGTCATCGAAACCGTCCGGCAAATCCGCGGTGAAGGCGGCGACCGCCAAGTGCCGAATATCAAATTCGGTATCAGCACCGGCGTCGGCGCGGTGAATTATGGAAAAAATTTCGGCTGCACCGCCGCGGCGATCTTAGGTAGTGAGTCGTAACATCTGGCCGAGAAATCACTTTCACCACGGAGGACACGGAGAGCACGAAGGTAAGATCATAAGTTTATTCCGATCTCCGTGGTGAATTATTTGTTAGGAGTTTCAAATGGCAGAAGAAAAAGCAGCTAAAAAACCTCTCCCCGAAGTAACGCCGGTCAACCAACCCTTTTGGGACGGCACCAAGGCCGGCAAACTGATGATGCAAAAGTGCAACAACTGCAAAACCTGGGTTTTCCCGCCGCGCCCGGTGTGCGGCGATTGCGCCAGCGAAAAACTCGACTGGGTTCCAGTAGGTGGCAAAGGAAAAATTTTCTGCTTCACGATCATACGCGAAGTCGTCGGCACCGCCTTGCGCGGCTTCGGTCTGGACATTCCCTACGTCACCGCCTGGGTCGATCTCGACGACGGCCCGCGCCTATGCAGCAACGTCATCGGCTGCCCGATCGAGCAAGTGAAGATCGACATGCCGGTGCAGGTCGTCTTCGAAGACTCGGGCGACGGCATCACGCTGCCGAAGTTCAAACCGGCGTAAGATCGCCAACGTAACGATGCGGTTCCCTTCGCCCACCACATCGTACAGGCGGAATTTCAAGCAAACCGAATTTCGTAGGATGCCGTGACCAACGGGAACCGCATCGTCTTTGATATCGAAACGAACTCTACCGCCCGGTGATCACCGCGATCCCCGCCACTAGCAGAATCGAACCAAGCACCACCAACGTGTTCACTTTTTCCTCGCCGCGCAAAAATATCGCGGTAAAGAGAATAATGAAAAGCGGTGTGGTGTTGATGATCGGGCTCACCACCGATACCTCGCCGGCGAAGAGCGCATGAAATGTAAACAGCTGGCCGACCAAGGCAAAGAGTGCGGCGGCGCCGTAGTAAGGCAGACAACCGCCGCGGAATTTGAGCGTAGCGAGTTTCCCCGAAACCGTCAGCGAAATCACCAAGCAGAGAAACGACGTCATGCTGCTCACAGTCGAAGCGATCAACGGCTCGTCGATGCCGAGCAAACCCAGCTTGCGAATGTTTTGTGAAACCGAGGCGAGCAGCGCGGCGCCGAGCGGAAACAGCAGATCGAGGGTGCGCCATTTAGCCTCGCCTTCCCGGCGATAAGACACCAGCCAGGTGCCGACCACGGTGAGAAACGCGCCGCTATACACCCACAGACCCGGCCGTTCGTGCAAAACGAAAAACGCCAACGCCAAAGTGAACAACGGTGCGGTGCCGCGCACCGGTCCGGCGCGCGAAACGCCGAGACGGACGATGCCCATGTAAAACAGCACCCGCACCATCGCCGGTTGGATCACGCCGCTGGCGACGAAGTACAGATTAGCCGAATGAAATATCTTTTCGCTGGGGAATTGAATGAAAACAAACGGCACCAGGAACAAGACCGAGACCAGAAAGCTGACAAACGCCGCCGTCGACGCATTGGAAAATGCCGTGCCCTTGCGCACCAAGATCGAATCCACCGCCCAAGCCGCCGCCGATAACAGTGCCCAGATTTCGCCGCTCATTGTCTAACCGAACTTTCTTGCCGTATTTCGAGACTTAGCACGGCCAACGCGGCCAAAATAGAAGCATCCGTGGGCCAACAAAATCTTATGATGTCATCCTGAGGCCGAGCCGAAGGATCTCGTCTTCGTCCGACACGTCCGTTGTAGGGGCGGACCAATGCGTCCGCCCTCTCGGACGGGCGACCCCCTAGGGTCGCCCCAACAAGAGTTTTGTGAAACTGAACCACTGCCGATTTGTGCCGCCATCCCCAGAATCGCTCACCGCGCCGATTAAGTTGTATTCAGATTTTCTCCAATATATGTTGGCGCGAAGTTGTTCGCTATCTGTCGTGAGGCATTCATGAAAAAATTGTTGGGACTTTTGGTGATGAGCGGCGCGGTGACCGCCGCGTTGTTCTTGTTGACCAGCCTATCCGGTCCCGGCGGCGGCCAGCCCAGTCAAGCGATCACGTTCAAAGCCGGCTCCCAGGTGCAAGATGGCTCCATCGTCTCCATCGAATACACCCTCACCGACGAGAGCGGCAAAGTCATCGACACCAGCGTCGGCAAAGCACCGCTCACCTACATCCAAGGCGCCGGACAAATCGTCAAAGGCTTGGAACGGGAACTCAACGGCTTGAAAGTCGGCGACCAGAAAAAAGTTTCGATCAAACCTGAAGACGGCTACGGCCTGCCGGACGCCAAAGCCTTTCAAGAAATCCCGCGGGAAAAAATTCCCACCGAAGCGCAAAAAGAAGGTGCGATGCTGATGACGAAGTCACCGGACGGCCGCTCCATTCCGATAAAAGTTGCCCAAGTGAAAGAAAAAACCGTCGTCGTCGACTTCAATCATCCACTCGCCGGCAAGACCCTCAACTTCGACGTCAAGATCAAAGACATCAAAGCCGCCGAAGCCAGGTAAAAGAATTGGAGTGATGGAGTATTGGAGTGTTGGGTCAGAACGCTCTTGAATCTTAACCCATTACTCCAGTACTCCAACACTCCAATCCCCATGCATCCCCGCTTCTTCTACGGCTACGTCATCATCGTGCTGTGCTTCGCCAACATGGTGGTGATGCGCGGCGTCAACGGCGCCTTCGGAGTTTATTATCTCGCCTTGCTCGAAGAATTTCCGTGGTCGCGCAGCGCCGGCGCCAGCATCGCGTCGGCGAATTTTTTCGTTTACGCCATCGCTACACCGCTGGTCGGTCTCGCCTTCGACCGCTACGGTCCGCGCGTGCTCATGCCGTTGGGCGCGTTTCTCACCGGCCTCGGGCTGGTGGCGTCGTCCTTCGCGCACTCTCTCGGCGCATTATATTTTTCCTACGGCGTCGTCACCGCCTTGGGCCAAGGCGCGCTCAGTTTCGTCGGCCACAACGCGCTGATCTCGTTTTGGTTCGTGCGCAAACGCGCCACCGCCATCGGCATCGCATCCATGGGACAGGGCTTGGGCGCATTGGTGATGGTACCGGCGACGCAAATGCTGGTCAGCTCCATCGGCTGGCGTTGGACCTACGTCGCCACCGGCGGATTGTTGCTGCTCATCTTAGTTCCCGCCAACGCTTTCTTTCAGCGCCGCTCGCCCGCCGATGTCGGACAGTTTCCCGACGGCGACACCGCGCCTTCGAACGCCAACGGCGGCGGCCGCCACGGCAACAAGCACGCGAGCACGCGCGATTGGACGCTGGGCGAAGCCGCGCGCTCGTTTCCATTTTGGTGCATCACCATCGGCCATCTCGCTTTGGGCACCGCGCTGTTCATGATCAACACCCACGCCATCGCTCATTTCGTCGCCGTCGGCTACGAAAAATTGGCGGCGGCTTTCTACTTCGGCTTCATTGGCTTCATCCGTATTGGCGCCACACTGATTTGGGGCTCACTCTCCGATCGCCTCGGCCGCGGCTTGACCTACGGCATCGCCACAGCCGTCACGGCGCTCGGCGTCGCTGGAATGATCGCCATGACCTTCGGCGCGCCGCTCTGGCTGGTCTATCTCACCATCGCTCTGTACGGCATCGGCCACAGCGCCGGCAACCCGACCTACGGCTCGGTGATCGGCGATATTTTCGCCGGCCGCAAAATCGGTTTGATCTTCGGCTTTCTAGAAATCAGCTTCGGCCTAGGCAGCGCCTTCGGCTCGTGGATCGGCGGCTACCTCTTCGACGCCACCGGCACCTACGCCTGGTCGTTTACCGTCTGTCTGTTCTGCTTCATAATCTCCGGCCTAGCGATCCACGCCTGCGTGCGCTGGCAGACGCGCGAAAGCAGTCGGGTCAGTTAACAGCCAATCGCGCGGCTAACTTGATTGTGCGAATATCAATTTCACCACGAAGACGCGAAGAGCACGAAGTTGTAGGAGCAAGGCGCGCCTTGCGCTCCTTCCGAAACCATCGCGTCCTTCGTGCCTTCGTGGTGAACAAACCGGTTCATGTAAAGCCAACCTCGCGTTAAGGAGCGATCATGAATTTCTGCTTACATAGTTCCGCGCGCACGGTGGGGCAAGCGGTCGAGCGCGCCCAGCGCGCCGAAGCGCTAGGCTTCGAAGCGATCTTTTTCGCCGACAGCCAGATGAACAACGTCGATCCCTATCAAGCGATGGCGCTATGCGCCGTCAATACCAAGACACTTCGCTTCGGCACCGCGGTGACTAACATGGTCTACCGCGATCCGACGATCACGGCGTGCTCCTTCGCCACGTTGAATGAAATCTCGAATGGCCGTGCGATTGTCGGATTAGGCACCGGCGACGGTCCGGTTTACAGTCTGGGAAGAAGCGCCACCAAGCTGGTCGAATTTGAAAAAGGCTTGCGCGTCATCCGCGATCTGCTGCACGACCGCGGCGTCGATGTGCCCAAGAGCAAAGAACGCGGAGGCGGCAATGTAAAACTCAAAGCCGGCCAGCGGCCGGTGCCGATTTACATCTCCGCCGAAGGGCCAAAGGCATTGGCCGTAGCCGGCCGCACCTGCGACGGCGTGATTCTCGGCACCGGTTTCGACAAATCAGTCGCCGACTGGGCGCGCCAACGAATCTCTGAAGGGGCGCGCGAAGCGGGACGCAAGCTCGTCGACATCGACATCATGCCCGCCGGCATGATCGTCGTCGACGACATCGGCGATCTCGCGCGTCAGCGCGTGCGTAGCCGCATGGCCAACCGCGCCCATCACAATTTTCGCTTCACCATGGAAACTGTGCCGGAAGGGGAAGCGGCGGGAATAAAACTCTTCATGGACAATTTCGACATATCGAAACCGATCGAAGAGCGCATCGATCCGAAGTTCGTCACCGACTATTTGCTCGAACGCTTCACCATCGCCGGCACACCCGCCGAATGCATCGCCAAGGTGAAACGGCTCGAAGCCGACGGTGTCAAGCGCATCCTGCTGACGCCGCCCAACGCGAGCTACGATCAAGTGATGGACAAGTGGGGCAAGGAAGTGATTCAGAGGTACTAGAGATCAGCGGTTAGTGAATTAGCTAAAAACAAAGCTCGTCATCGAACTGCCCACCCTTTTCACGCCTTCACCGCGCGCTTTCGTTGTGTTCGGAGCGGGCAGCGTATAAACTGATCTAACTCGAATCCCTATCCTCGATTCACAGGAGATCTGCATGCGCCCGAAGCTATTTCCGTTCCTGACCCTTGCCCTCGCGTTAACTCTTATCCCGCAATTCAGCGCCGCCGCGGAAAAATCCGCGGAGAAGGTGCCAGAAAAAGGCAAGAACGATCCCGTCATCAAGGACGGAGCGACGGTCAGTATCGACTACACACTCAAGGGCAGCGACGGTAAAGTGATCGAATCGAGCAAGGGCAAAGAGCCGTTGAAATACGTGCACGGCCAACGGCGCATGATTCCCGGTTTGGAAAAAGCGCTCACCGGCATGAAGGTCGGTGAGCAAAAAAATGTCACGGTGAAACCGGAAAACGCCTACGGCCCGATCAACAAAGCGTCGTTTCAGGAAGTGCCGCGCGAAAAGGTTCCCGCCAACGGCCTCAAAGTCGGCGCCATACTGATGGCCAAGAGTCCCGATGGCCAAGCAATCCCCATGCGCGTCCACGAGATTAAAGAAAAAATCATCGTCATGGACATGAACCATCCGATGGCGGGAAAAACTTTGGTCTTCGACGTGAAAGTCGTCGACATTCAAGCAGGCGACGCGCCGGCTAAAACTGGCGCTCCGATCACGCCACCGGCCAAAGCTGCCGCACCGGCCGCGCCCGCCGCGCCCGCGAAACCGGCGGAGCCGGCGAAAAAATAGTCACGTGGAACTAAACTCTCCATGCTTTTCGAAGAACTCGCCGAGCGCATTCAGGAATCGACGGCGCTAGTCTTTTTTACCGGCGCCGGCATCAGCACCGAATCCGGCGTCCCCGACTTTCGTAGCCCCGGCGGCGTCTGGACGAAATTCCAACCGGTGTTGTTCCCGGATTTTCTCGCCAGCGAGGCATCGCGGGCACAACACTGGCAACTCAAGAAAGCCACCTACGAACTTTTCAAGACGGTGCAGCCCAACATCGGCCACGACGCGATTTGCGAATACGAACAGCGCGGCCAACTACTCGGCCTGATCACACAGAACATCGACGGCCTGCACAAGATCGCCGGCAGCTCGGCGAACAAACTGGTCGAACTGCACGGCACCGACCGCTTGGTCACCTGTCTCAAGTGCGGCAAGGGCTATCAACCGGTCGACGTTTACGAAAGCTGGCACGACGGTCTACCGACGCCGACCTGCGGCGACTGCGGCGGTTATTTGAAATCAGCCAACGTCTCTTTTGGCCAATCGATGCCCATCGAAGCGATGCAGCGCGCGCAACGGTGGAGCGAACAAGCCGATATCTTCGTCGTTATCGGCTCGTCGCTGCAGGTCCAACCCGCCGCGTCGTTTCCGGTCATCGCCAAACGGAGCGGCGCGCTGCTCGCCATCGTCAACCGCGACCCGACGCCCTTGGACGACCTCGCCGACTTCGTCCACAACGGCGCCATCGGCGAGTTCTTCGAAAAGCTTCGATCATTATTAGTTCCGCATTAAGACCTTTGACGTCCAAGCCGGAGGGACAATGAAACCTTCACGCCTGTCCTTCGTCGTAGCTACAATTTCACTCGTTGCGCTCGTCTTGTCAGGTTGTAACTCAGAGGAAATGTTCAGCGGCCTGAGCCAAAGCGGCGAGTTCAAGATTTCTGACCCGAATGCGTCGTATTTTGACCGGGAAGGACGCTTCAATCTGCTTAGATCAACTCAATACAGCACCTTATTATCAGCAATGCGCTCCCCACGCAGTTGCGAAAAAACAGCAACGCCTGAACCTATCGGCTTCTTGGTGATACCAATGTTCTACGAAAACCCAGACGGGTATGCCACGGCAACTGCTCCGCTGCAAAGATTCG
The DNA here is from genome assembly GCA_009692615.1 of Deltaproteobacteria bacterium. Classification (NCBI taxonomy): domain Bacteria; kingdom Pseudomonadati; phylum Myxococcota; class Myxococcia; species Deltaproteobacteria bacterium. Next base: position 9,280 of record SHYW01000115.1, read on the forward strand.
AGGCCTTCGTAACCGACATGGCGGAATTTTATCTTGTTACTCGTGATGCCACTTACGCGCGATGCGTCGCTAGCGTACTCGAAGCTTGGGCAGGCAAAGACTCTCTCTTATTTTTTGACTATAGCAACCGGGGGCGACAGGCTTGGTACAATGCGGTCTGGACAACGGTGTCTGCAGGATTAGCTTACTCGATCATTAGAGACGATGCGTCAATAAGAAATGAAACGAGACGAACTATTGACGGCTGGCTCAACAAAGCCGCAAAAAAACATATCAGCCTTTCTGGAGGTCAGGGAGACTGCTGCAATAATCACGCATACTGGCGGGGCCTAGAAGCAGCTATATCCGGGGTTGTCAGCAACGACCGTGAATTATTTCTGTTCGCGATCAATACCTACCGGCACGCCCTAACTTCAATGAACCGGGATGGAAGTTTCCCGCTGGAAATGGATCGTAGCGAACGGGCTCTTCACTATCAAAATTTTGCGCTTCTCCCGCTCGTGTACACTGCCGAGATTGCAAATCGCCAAGGCATAGATCTTTACAGCTTGACCATCGACGGGAAGAGTTTGCACACTGCAATTGCGTTCTTACTAAAAGCTTTGGACGATCCAGACGTGGTCAAGAAGTATACGAATAAAAACCAAGACCTCTCTTTTGCCGGCACGAGACTCGATTTCAATTGGATGGAACCTTATGCCGCGAGATTTCCTAACCAGCGCATTGAATCGGTCTTAACGACCAAGAGGCCGCTCAGTCATCGTTATGGCGGCGGCAATAGCACGTTATACTTTTACGATCTCACGGCAAAATAAATGCGGCGCGCTGCTCGCCATCGTCAACCGCGATCCCACGCCCTTGGACGACCTCGCCGACTTCGTCCACAACGGCGCCATCGGCGAGTTTTTCCGCCAACTGCGGGGGTTGTCGCTCGACAGTTAGCGCCGCAAAGCCGCAATCGACACTCGGAAAATCTCGCGCCGAGACGCGACGAAGCCAGAGGGGAAGAATGCTTTTCCGACTTTGCCATCCTGCCGTCCCTGGCGCGAGGAATTGCCGAATCCACGAACTTAGACCTTCTTGGAAAATTCTACTGGACCGACGACCGACGGTGTGCGACATTGCATTGGGACAATTTTGACAGTTCACAATCAGACCGGCCGACAAGTTTCGCAACTGAGGTAGATGTAAGCGATGCAACTCCTGCGTATGACCGATGTGGCTTTGAATCGACGCGCCCAAGTGTTTTATCACTCCCGGCTGCGCGCCAGCGCCGGAGGAACGATCGCACTTGCGGCAGGGACGGGATTGCTTGGCTACGCCTGGATCCAATCGGCTTGGCTCGCCTACTTCGGCGCAGCCGCGATTCTTTCCTGCCTTTTGATTTTTCACCAGCTCATTCTCGCCCGCTTCCGGCCGTCCAACTGGTTGGTGCGTTTAGAAGATGACGGTTTGTTCGTCAAGTTTCGCTCCTATCTCAACGACCGCTTTCCGGAATATGATCCCACGGTAGTTTTCCTTCCCTACGCGGAAATACGCTCGGCGAAATTCGTCCGCGAAAAGCGCGAAGTCGAGGATTTGAGCGAACACACCGCCAAGACGACTAAGATTCGCAAATTCGTGGAATTGGAAGTGAGCAGCGATTGCCGCCAACTGAGTGAGGAATTAGTTAAAGAACATGAACGTGTCGCTAAAGGCAAAGCGATTTCAATCGCGCGCTACGGTGATTTTCCCGTGCGCGTGGTTGCGCCGAATCGAGTGCAGATCGACTGGACGGTTGTTCCTCCGGTTCAAGCTCTCCTCGACGCCCTGACGCGCCACACGTTGGTTCGTCCAGCGGAAACCGCGTCGAAAGATCTGGCCCAATTCGATGGGCTCAGTCAAGAACAACAGAAAGCCAAGCTGCTCGATCTCGTGCAAGGCGGCGACAAAATCACAGCCATCGCCATGGCGCGAAAACTCTACGGCTACGATCTCGCCCAAGCGAAGGAATTTATCGAAGATTTGCTCAGCAAGCAGCCATGGAAATAGACAACCCTCGTTCGGTCAAGGGCGGAGCAATATCTTGCGCGTGCGGGGCTGCGCAGCACATTGCAAAGCAGCGATGCCCTCCCTCAATGGATAGATCGCATCGATCAGCGGCGTCACCGAAACCTGGCGCCCAGCCAAAGCAGCGAGCGCAGCGCCGAACGGCCCGCAGCGCGAGCCGATGACGTTGATCTCGTTGATCACGATGGCCGCCAGCAAAACTTGGTGCGCGCCGGCGATGGTGCTCTTGAGAATCAAAGTGCCGCGCGGCCGCACGGCGCCGAGGGCCATTTCGAGTCCGGCCGCCGAACCGGTCGCTTCGACGACAATGTCGAACAAACGCGGCTGCCATTCACTCAGTTGAACGGTGCGAACGCCGGCTTTTTTAATCAACCCGAGCTTGTCGGCATGTTTTCCCAACACGGTGATTTTCGCTCCGGTCGTTCGCAAAACTTGCGCGCACAAGTTGCCGAGTTTGCCATCGCCGAGCACCAGCACCTCGTCGCCGGGATCGATTTGGATTTGCGTGAGGATCTCGAATGCCGCTGCTAGCGGCTCGGTAAATACCGCTTCTTCGTCGCAGAGGGCGTCAGGAACAAGATGAAGATTTGCGACGGGCACGGCGACATATTCGGCGAAGGCGCCATCGGCGTCGAGAATGCCCATCACGCTTCGGTTGGCGCAATGGCGGCGCAAATCGCGCCGGCAGTTGTCACAAGCGCCGCAACCGAAATTGATTTCGCCCACAACGCGCTTGCCAATGAGTTCGCGAGGGCCTTCATGCACGGTGCCAACAAATTCATGCCCCGGCACACCGGTGAAGCCCATGTAGCCTTTGAGGATTTGTAAGTCGGTGGAGCAAATGCCGGCGAGATGAACCTTGACCAGCGCCATCGATGACGCATCGGTCGGAGGGCGACCGCCGGTCGCCCCAACAGCCGGAGCTTTGGGCGTCCGATAGGCGGGATCGAAGCGTAACTGATGGCCGTCCCAGTGAAGTGCTTGCATGGTTTTGTCTGTCGAAGAATAAAGTTTTTAACTACGAAAAACACGATGCACACGAAAACAAATCCGGATTCCCCTTTCGTGAATTTCGTGCTTTTCGTGGTTAATTCTTCATCCGTCAATCGCTGCGGCTTGCGGCTTCGGCGCACTCAGCTGCGCAGCGGCCGCGCCCATTTTGTTTGCGGCCGCTCGACCAGTTCGCCGTCGACGTAAATATCGCAGCCCTGCTCGTGAAAGAAACTCAGCAGTCCTTTGATCTTTGGACACTCGGGAATGGTTTCCAGATAACCCCAAACCAGATCGTTGAACGTTTCGTTGCCAAGCCTAACCGACCAATAAGATGCCGGCCCTTTGTACGGGCAGCGCGAAGTTGTCGCGCTGGCGACGAGCAATTCCATGCGCACATCTTCCTGTGGGATGTAGTAGCGCACCGGATGATTGGTTTCGAAAACCAAATACGGCCGGCGCGTTTCCGCCACCGTCTGTCCGTCGATGACGACCCGCACGTGTCGCGAACTCGGCAGCGCATCGACGCGCTTGTAGGGATCGCGCGCGTGTTTATAGAGTTCTTCTTCCTCTTCCATCCACTTGTCCATCTTCGGCCATTCGAAGGCGAAATGGTCGGTGATCGCGCGCGCCGCGGGAGATGGATTGGTATAACTCCAAACCGCCTTCTCAGCCAACTTGCCGCCGGCGCCGATCGACCAATAGGACGCCGCACCTTTGATCGGACAATCGGATCTCTGCCCGCTCGCGATGAACAGATCGGCGCGGACATCTTCTCGCGGAAAATAATAAGCCGGCAACACTTCGGCCTCGCGCACCAACTTAGCGCGCTTGCTGCTGGCGATCACCTCGCCGCCAAAATATACCCGCACATTGCGCGGACTCTGCGAGATATGCAGCCAATGGCCAGCATCGCCGTGAATCGGCACGCGTTCTTGAGTGATATTGCTTTGCATGAAAGTCTCCTAGCCGGAGGGCGCGATAAATCGCGCCCCTACTTTGCGCCCTCTGCGTTCTTTGCGGTTAAATTTCCGAATCCGAATCGTCCATTCAATTCAACTTCCTCAGCTTCTGCAAACTGCGCAGTTCGCGCGGCGGCTGCAGGCGCTGCCCCATGATCGTCCACGATACTTCGCCGACATAAATATCGCCGCGCGAATCGATGGCGATGCCGTGCGGCGCGATGAATTGGCCGGGCTTCTCGCCGGCGAAGATATCGCCGAGACGCGCCAGCCGCTTGCGTTTCTTGTCGTAGATATCGACGCGGTTGCCGAGATTCGGCGCGTTCAGGTTCACGCCCAGTCCAGGTCCGAGTTCGCCGACGTAGCAGAGCGGATCTTTCTTGGTCGTGTCCATGTAGAGCGCGCAGGGACGATGCATGTTGTTCCACTGGGTTTCGTATTTGCCGTTGCCGTCGAACACCTGCACGCGGTTGTTCTCCCGATCAGCGACGTAAACCCAACCGTCTTTGTCGGTGACGATGTTGTGGACGATGTTGAATTGCCCCGGATCGGAGCCCGACTCGCCCCACGACAGCAATAATTTTCCATCTGGCGAATATTTGTGCACCCGCGAGTTGCCGTAGCCATCGGAGACGTAAATTTCTCCCCGCGGCGAAAATGCCACATGCGTGCAACGATTGAATGGCTCGCCGCCTTGATAAGTCGAAGACTTTCCCGGCACGCCGATGGTCATGAGCACTTTCCCGTCCAGCGTGCATTTGCGCACCGTATGATCGCCGTCGTCGGTGAGAAAAATCGTCTCGTCCAGACCGATGGTCGCGCCGTGGGCGCGCTTGAACACGCCGTCGCCCCAAGAACGCAAAAAGTTGCCGTCGCGGTCGAACACGATCACCGGATGCTTGCCGCGGGTGAAGCAGTAAAGCTGGTCCTTACTATCGACCGCCACTGCCGCCACTTCGTGAAACGTCGAGTCATCGGGTAGTTTGCCAAAATTTTCGACAACTTCGTAACGGTACTCACCGCTGCCAATCACAACTCCCATGGAAGCCTCCTAATCTATTCAATCCTCGATCCTCGATCTTTCATCCTCGACTGATTTACGCCGTCTCATGCTCATACACCTGCCGCCAGGCCTCGAAGCCGCCCATCATGCTGGCGACGTTGGTAAAGCCATTCTCAAGGAAATATCCGGCGGCGCCCATGCTGCTGTTGCCATGGTAGCAGTAGACAACCACGTTGCGATCCTTGGCGGTGGTCTGCAAAAATTCCTGAACGTTGCCGTCGTGCAAGTGCAGCGCGCCGGGAATATGCGCCTGCTGGTAGGAGCCGGCATCGCGAATGTCGACGAACAAACTGATCTTCTCGTCGAACTGCTTTTTCGCTTCGTGAATTTGTAGCTGCGGGATATCCATCGGCAACTCCTTTTCTGACGATGTCGTTTTATCAAGCTCGCACCGCGCTGTCCACAGTGGATTTATTCCCGCGCTGGCGTAGGCGCGGCGGAAATCTCTTGCTATAATCCGGCGCTATGAAACTTTCGCCGATCGCGTATTACGTCACCGCCGCGGTTTGCCAGACCGCGGGCTCTTCGGGCGCCGCCATGCTCGCGCCGTTCTTCATGAAAGAACGCGGCTATTCAGTCGCGCTGGCCGGCATTCCGCTGGTTGCCAACGGCATCGGCCGCGTCTGCTCAGATTTATTCTCCGGCGTGATGGCGACCTATTTCAGTTCCGGCACGCTGCTCATCGCTGCTGTAATAATCGGCTTCACCGTTAGCGTGATCGGCTATCTGTTTCTCGATGCCATGCCGATATTTCTCGTCGTCTTCGCGGTCTACGGACTCACCGAAGCGATGTTCGCGCTCTCGCTTAGAAAAATCGGCTTCGACCAATCGGCTCCCGAGCAGCAGGGAAAAGTGCAAGGACAGATGGCCTCGGCCTTGGGGATCGGCTTCACTCTCGGTCCGCTGCTCGGCGGCTTTGTCGGGAAATGGCTCGGCTTCGATGCGCTTTTTTTACTCTACGCCGTGCCGGAATTGCTCGGACTCATTCTCGTCCTACTTGGCGGCGCCCACCGCTATCGCAAGACCGTCAGGGATGCGTCGACGACGCTTTGGGGCGAAGGTATCAAGCTGGTGAAGCAGCCGCCGTTTCTCGCGTCCTGCCTGGCGATCTGCCAATCGTTCTTTTTCTTGGTCGGCGTCACCCGGGTGGCGTTCCCGTTTTTCGCCGTCAATCGGCGCGGCATCGGTCTCGACGTCGTCGGCACCATGGTTTCGATCTCGCGGCTGACCGATACGCTCGGCCGTTTTAGCGGCGGCCTACTAGCCGATCGGATTCAAGCGCCTCGGGTTATTTTGCTCGGCGTCGCGGTGGGTATCCCGATGTTTCTCTTGCAAGCTCATGGCAGCGGATACTTCACGCTGCTGCTACCCTTGGCGGTGATGACGTTAGGTTTCGGTTGGACGAATGTCGGCTCGACGACGTTCGCATTGCAATGCGCTCCGCCGGCAGCCAAAGGGTTGAGTCTCGGTCTTTCCCGCGCGTCGACTTCGGTTGGACAAATGCTCGGGCCGCTTGCGTGCGGTGTGACGATCGAAATGATGGGTTACGAGCAGGGATTTCAAGTGATGGCGTTGAGTTCGCTCGTCGTCTTAGCGTTCACGTGGTGGGGACTAAAACGCGGGAAACCGGAGTGATGGAGTGGTGGAGTGATGGGGTTCCGGAAAACCCATTACTCCAACACTCCATTACTCCACTACTCCAATTCCCCTACTCCATCACTCCAATCCCTATCTGAGTCCCTTATACTCCTCGCCGATGGCGAGATCTTTCAAATACTCCATGCTGTTGTTGGCGTAACCCACTTGGCCGGCCTTCTCCGCACGCCAGCCATCGAGATATTTGACGATGTCGTCGAGCGGCAACACGTCGGCATATTTTTGATTCATGTCGAACAAGTTGATCGCGTGACAGGCTTCGTGACGGTCGAAGACGCACTCTTCGGCGACCACCATGCGCAGCCGATTGGTCGTGCCGTCGACCACGCTGGCGCGCACGCAGCCGCTAGTGCTCTCGCCGCAAGCGATGATGGTATCGACGCCGAGAAAATTTAAGTGGCCGATCAGCGGCGTGCCCCAAAAAGCGCTGGGCGAAACTTTCTTGAAAACAGTCTCGCCGGGAATCGGCTTCACCTCGTCGACGATGTCGTAACGGCGGCGAAAACGATCCAGCTCATCGGCGCCCATAGTCGCGCGCTTCTTAGTATCGCGGCGAAAAGCCCAAGGCTCGACGGCGACGCCGTCCATGCCGGTGACGTGAATAATCGGAATGCCGACCTCGCGGCACTTGGCGAGCAATTTTTGAATATGCGGTAGCGCATTCCAACCTGACATGCCGCAACTCCCCGGCCAAGTCTTGATCGATTCCAGCACCGGCTCCGGCTTATCGCCAAACACCCAGCGATAAAGATCGATCAACAACAACGCCGGCCGCTCGCCGAAACCGATCCGCCGTTCCGCCTTGCCAACTAAAGTAGCTTTATCTTGTTCACTGAGAAATTTTTCCCAAACGCGCTCAGCCATTCAGCACCTCCGTTTTGAATTGAGTTAAGACTTATCACCGCCGCAGTTGAATCGTCAACATCGCCCGTCGCAGCTGTAATTGGGAATAAGAGTATCTCTCGCAAAGGCGCAAAGACGCCAAGGGGAAACCGGCCAACATGTCATTTCGACCGCAGGGAGAAATCCATTGTCAATGGCGGAGAGAAAATGTGCCAGATAGCGGCGCAATAGTGTACCAGTCAGGTTAAGAGAAAAGGGCTTTGAAGCCCCTGGGGTTTATTGTTGAGCTGGCACGTCGATTTAGATTTTGGTGTTGGGTTCTCCTTCGGTTGGCA